>JAFAAT010000182.1 GCA_023426425.1 Bacteroidota bacterium
GCTACGAACTTTCTGAAGTCGCGGACTACGGCCCAGCTGACTACTGCTTTCAGGCCGGTAGTTGAGAATTCGCTGGAAAAGCTGAACGTGGCGACCTACTGGAACCAGGTATTTTCGGTGTATAACAAGCTTCCGACGACAGCCAGCAAAGTAAATCCTGATCTTACAGCCTATGTGACTGAAAGAGCTTTACATGGATTGTTTCTGAGCATTGCTGAGGAAGAAAACAAGATCCGCAACAATCCTTCTGCCCGTGTTACCGACCTTCTGAAAAAGGTATTTGGGCAGCAATAATCCTCTGAAAGCCGCGGTTTAAAGTAGTTTTAGTCTTATATTGCATAAGACATTTTGACGATACACTGTTCTAATTTAAAAACCGGAACTAATTATGACTACTGAAGTTACTCCGATCGAGACATTATCTGCCTGGTGGGCTAACACTGATTTTGAAGGCAAAGACTTCTGTGAATTGAAAGAAAACGGGGAGTTGGTGCTAAAAAGCGATGGTGTACATCCAGCGAGGACTATAGCACACCTTACCTATGAAAACGCCGGGGCTGCGGTGAAGGCGCTGGTGGAGAAATTTCCGGAGGTGCTTGCACGCTTTAAGGAAGTGGAACAGGAATGGGCCCAGACGGATGATAAACTTAAACTGACCGGAAAAGTATCACGGTTGCAGGAGTATCTTCTACATTCAAATGCTATTGGTGATTATCACACAATGTTGGTGAGTGTCAGGGAATGGAATGCGATTGTGCAGGAGTTGATTGATGAAAATTACAAACTGCGCCTGGCACTGGTTGAAAAAGTAGAAGCTATAACCAGTGCAGACAGTCAGTCATGGAAGGAGACCAGCCAGGCGCTGAAAGATATTGGCGAACAGTGGAAGCAGATTGGCTTTGTCGACAAAGAAAGAAATGACGCCTTGTGGAACCGGATGGAAGCTGCAAAAAACAGCTTTTTTGAGAAGAAGAGACAATTCCAGGACGACCAGGAAAAGGAAATGCTTGCCAACCTGGACCTGAAGTTAGAATTGGTAGAGAAAGCCGAGGCGCAGGCAAATTCAGAACGATGGAAGGAAACATCTGAGTTCTTCCGCGACCTGATGGAGCAGTGGAAAAGCATCGGCAGGACCATGCACGACAAGAACGAAGAGTTGTGGAACAGGTTTCTGCTGGCCAAGAATACATTTTTCGATCGGAAGAAAGCCCATTTTGAGCTGATTCACGCAGAGCAGGAGGCAAATTACGCGCTCAAGCTGGCACTGGTAGAACGTGCCGAGGCTTTGAAGGAAAGCACAGAATGGAGCAAGACCGCGCAAGCGTTTGCAGAGATAGGTGAAGAGTGGAAAAAGATTGGCCGTGTACCTCAGGATAGATCTGATGAGATATGGAAGCGCCTGAATGATGCAAGAGATCATTTTTTCCAAAACCGTAGACAACACCAGGAGACTGTGAAAGTAGCTCTGGAGGATAACTACGCTCAGAAAAGAGCATTGTTGAAAAGAGCTGAGGAGTTGAAGAACTCCACCAACTGGAGAGAGGCTACGGATGAAATGAACGAGCTTTTCAACGAATGGAAGAAGATAGGGAAGGTGCCTAAAGAACATGCACAGGTTTGGGATGAGTTTATTGGTGCAAGGAAATATTTCTTTGAGCGCAAGGATGCTGACCGTGAGCGGAGAAAGCAAATGGTAGAAAAGCAATTCGAACAGAAATACCAGAAAACCCGTGGCTTTATTGCCCAACTCGAGGCAGAGCTGAAAGAAGAAGAGGAACGTCTTGCTGATTTCAGGGAGGCACTGGTAAACGTCACACCAGGAAACAAAGAAGAAGAGCTAAAGGCGCACTTGACCAAGCTAATTAGCCAAAGTGAAACCAAGATTCTTCATAAAAAGGAGAAGATAAAAGAAGTCGAGCTACAGATGGACGACCTGGAGAAAAAGAAGCATCCTGAGCAGGAACGGAAAGTGGAGGCACAGCAGGAAAGCTAAGAATGAACTATTATAATTGAAAGCCGGCGGATCAATTCTGCTGGCTTTTATGATTGATAGACCTTAGGGTACAAAAGGCAGGTAAACCGAATAAATGGTTTGCACTTTGCCGGCGCTTTTACGACCTCTTCACAAAGTTCTTTTCCGCTACTGTAGCGGCTGCAGCAGGGTAGATCTACCCTGTCTACCCTAGACGGTTTTCCGTGCAGCCTGCCTTTGCATCAGCAGGTTGGCAGGAGGCCTACCCACGACACTGAAAGTTGTTTGCTTCCGAAACTGGTCATTTAAAGGTGCAACGAAACCCTGTCCTGAACATCACAGAAGTTCCAGGCCCACATCGTGAGAAACAAAGATTGAAGAAACGCAGTTACTAAACTGAGAAAATAAAATGCTGCTGTGCATGCATGCCAGCAATAAAGACAGCATTTGAGTTCTCAATCTGGTTGTGCTGCGGGTCGATAAAGAACATCTTTACTTCATCACCCACGCGGATTCCCACGCTGATCAGCCGGTCTTCACGGATGTTCAGGAAAGCCTCACTGGCATTTCCCTTCTTGCCTTTGAGAGAATACTCCTGACCTTCTACGATGATGGTATCTTCATCGATGGTGATAATCCCCTCGTCCGCTTCAGCGATAAGATAGTCGTTCGTATCGCTGCCTGTGGACCTTCGGGAGACCTTCGTGTAAGGGTAGGAGACCCTTCTCGTGCTCAACATCCTGTAAAGCACCACTGATAAAATAACAATAATAGCGAGTAACAGTATTTGCATAGGCCGTACACATTTTTAAGGATATATTTGTAAGATAGTAATTTCTTACAATTCCTGAGGATTATTTTATCCCCTGCAAAAACTTATGATATTCGGCTGACCATCCATTCCAAAGGGGGTCAGTGCCAAGAGAAAAGTTGTGGAACACTGTAATAAGTTGGCTTTCACAGCTTTGCAATATTGACTGCATCTGCCTCAAATGCTGAAAAGCGTCCTCCGCACCCAATTTTTCTTCATAGAAAGCCGTGCTGTCCATAAAGCAAAATGGATGCACTTTCAGATTTGTGGTCTTCTCTTCCTTCAGGTCAAACCAAAAGAAGTCCCGCCCGGTGCCGGCACGGAATCCCAGTGCCGAACCGTAACCCATGGTGTAGTCATCGGTTATACCTCTTTCTAGCAATGCACGATAGGTCTCCGGCAGGCTTAGACGGATATAATGCTGCCGGGAGCTTGTGATTGTTTTGCCTGTGAGGTCTTGTAGCAAAGAGATTTCCTTGCCGAAGACTTCGTTCGCTGTTGAAAAATACGATGGGTGAATTGCGACTTCGCCATCTTCTGAAAGCTTCCGTATGAGCATCTTCATTGAGTCGCTGGAAGGATCATTATTCTTGTCGAATGCAGTGGACTGTTGCGCAACCAGTATGAAGTAAATTGGGCGCATTCCATGCGATCTATGGGTTTCCACCAGCCAGTTGAAACAATCAAAAGGATCTTTATCAATACCTGCCAGTACTGACAGACGACGGCTGATGGCGCGACCATCCAGACGGGCTGTATCTCTCAACAATGCTCCAATCGTCCGGACAACACCTTTGTTTTTGTATGACCAGGCAATATCAATATCGTAGGTGGGTTGGAAACGGAACTGTTGCAGGCTAACGGTGAGATTGTATCTCTCCTCGAGTAGTTTGCAAAATGCCAGTACCCATTCGTCAACAAGCGGCCTTTTAAGAACGCCTAGCCTGAATAACAGGCTTTCAGTGTGTGGATACCGTCCATGTTTGTCAGGTATATAGGCGTAATACTCTTCATAGCGGGAAAGCAGAAAGAATATGGCACTGAAAAAGTCGAAAGGGATGGTGTAGTTACCCGGCTGAGAGTAGAGGGTTGGTACGTCATCCCATTCGCCGGTTGATGGCTCGTGCGGTCTTACATCCTGTTCCCAGAGCAAACCGGTTGATGGGATAGAAATACCTCGAGGACTGTTAATACCATAGGTGATTAAATATGGCTCTTCGTCCATTGCAGATTCATCCGTTGTGAGCCTGTAGTCGAGACGCAACACTTCCGGAAAAAGCCAGTCCAGCACATATCTTAACCGGGGGCTTTCCTGTGCTGCATAAACTACTATTTCAGCCATAGCAGGTCAGGATTTACGTTCCTTCCAAAGTTGCTGAAATGATTTGCGGGCGAACTTCAGGTTTTCGCGATGGGCTCCCCACGAGTTTTTGAAGAGTGTGGCAACTACCTGGTTTTTCATGTCAGCGGATGCAAGGTTAACCAGGCTTTTGTGAAGCATTGCCTGTTTCCAAAGCTTCCAGCTCACCTTCTCGGAAAAATCACTTAGTCCTTCTTTCACTGCCAGGTGGCGGTTCTCCAGGAGCATCTCGTGTATATTGATCTTCACCGGACAAACCTCGGTGCAGTTGCCACAAAGACTGGAAGCGTAGCTAAGATGGCCGAAATCATCCATGCCTTTCAAATGCGGAGAAATCACTGATCCGATGGGGCCGCTGTAGGTAGTGCCATAGGCATGGCCTCCAATGTTCTTGTAAACCGGGCAGGCATTCAGGCAGGAACCGCAACGGATGCAATACATCGCCTCACGCACTTCGGGAGTCTGAAGCAGATTGGTTCTTCCATTGTCCAGAAGGATCACGTACATTTCTTCAGGTCCGTCAGTTTCACCAGGTTTCCTGGGTCCCGTAAAGATTGTGTTGTAGACAGTGACATTCTGTCCTGTGCCATAGGTAGCGAGCAGGGGCCAAAAGAGAGGTAGGTCTTTAATGGAAGGCAGCATTTTCTCAATGCCCACAATAGCAATATGCACCTTAGGGAAAGCGGTGGTGAGACGGGCATTCCCTTCATTCTCACTCACACAAACAGCGCCTATGTCTGCCAGCAGGAAGTTGCCGCCGGTAACGCCAATGTCTGCTGAAAGGTATTTTTCTCTTAGGTTTTGCCTGGCAATCTGGGTAAGTTCAGGAGGCGTAAGATGTGCCGGGACTCCAAGTTTTTCGTGGAAGAGTTTCGCAACATCCTCTTTGCTTTTGTGCATGGCGGGTGTTACGATATGGTATGGCGGTTCTCCGTCAAGCTGTTGGATGTATTCACCCAAATCTGTTTCTACAGATTCTATATTATGTTTGGCCAGGTAGTCGTTCAGGTGGAGCTCCTCGGTCACCATCGACTTGGACTTGACTACCTGCTTAGCGTTCTTTGATTTGCAGATGTGCAGTACTGCCTCCAGTGCTTCTTCATTAGTTTCTGCCCAGATGACTTTACCACCGCGGGAGGTGAAATTAGTTTCAAATTGTTCCAGGTATTTGTCAAGATTCTCAATCGTTTTCCACTTGACATTCTTGGCTTTGCGACGGGCGAGATCAAGATCGGCAAACTGCTGTTTACCTTTCACAACTGTGTCGGCGTATTTCTGGATATTAAAGGCGAGTTTGCGTTTGTGCTCCAGGTCCTGAGCCTTCACCTGACTCTTGGCGAGAAATGCTGTTTTCGTGTCTGTCATTGCAGTGCGTGAGGTACTGCAAACCTAATGAAATACAGCGGGAGATTAAAGAATGCCCCGTGCACTCGCTTTCTGTGCTAGTTTTTACCTACGATAAAAACAAATGGTTCGTCTGCCCGGTCTTTCATTGCCTGGTGAACCTTCTTTGGCTTGTTAATAAGCTTGTAGTTCTGGAGATCAATCACCTCCATCTGCCAGGTGTGCAGCCTCTGAATCGCTGCATGGCGGGTATATGCTGAGAGGAAAACGGCTGCGTACACGTCCGCTGCTATAATGTTCCTTTGGTAGTGCAACCAAACTTTATTTCTTCTGCCCCACATAACTAATCATTTTGGTCATCTATAATGTCTTGGCGCTTTATAGACCTTGTTCAGGTCATTTCCGCAACCGCATTTCTTTGTACTACTACAACTTTGTGCCAACAACATAGACGTAGAAATGACCACCAAATACATTACAAATTTCTTTACCCTTATCCCCTTCATAAACTTTGTTTTACTTTGAAATTGCTGGGTGTTTCCTGCTCAGCAATTTGACAGTTTCGTGTACCTGTAAAAATAGCTATTCCTGAAGAGTATCGAACACAAGAATATTCTGGTGGCACCCCTGGACTGGGGACTAGGGCACACGACACGGTGCATACCCCTCATAAAATACCTGATGCAGCGGGGGATGAAGGTGCTCTTTGCCGGGAACGAATGGCAACAACGTTTTATCAACTCCTCTATTGAAGGAGTTGAAACAGCTGGCCTGGAAGGCTATGAAGTTCAGTATAGTCGCAGCAAGTCCGGCTTTATGCCGGTGCTTATGATGCAGGTTCCAAAACTGCTTTTAAAGATTCAGAAGGAACAGGAATGGCTACAAAACCTCACCGCTGAAAGGAAAATTGATGGTATTGTTTCCGACAACCGATATGGGCTTTATCACGATAGCATTGACTCTGTCTTCATGACTCATCAGTTGTCTGTGATCACAGGATTGGGGAGCACATCTGATAGTTTGGTAAGGAAACTCCACTACCGGTTAATAGAAAGATTCAGGAGATGCTGGATCGTCGACCTGCCTGGCAAGCCAAACCTCAGCGGCAAGCTCGCCCACCCTCGTACGCTTCCAAGAAACGCTGAATACCTCGGATTGCTTTCCCAGCTACATTATGATGGGAAGGCAAAAGGAGAAGTGGCGGGCGGAGATTATATCCTGGTTTTATTATCGGGGCCGGAGCCGCAAAGGAGCATTCTTTCTGATCTGCTCTGGCAGCAGGCAGTGAAGCTTGAGGAAAAAATCGTCTTTGTGGAAGGCAGCATGAGCGCAGGCCGAAAGGCTTCAGTCCCGCGTCATATAGAATATCACCTGCAACTGACGAAACAGCATCTGGTGCCATTAATGGAAAACGCTGAGGTGGTAATCTGCCGGAGCGGATACTCTACACTTATGGACCTTACTGCTCTGGGTAAAAAAGCTATTCTGATACCCACTCCCGGTCAAACGGAGCAGGAGTTTCTAGGGCAGCACCTGCAGGAACAGGGCTCTTTTCTGTGTAGAAAACAGGAGGAGTTTGATCTTTTTGAGGCGATTTCATCGGTGAAAGACTTCCCTTTCAACCTTAACATGCCCCCGGACAGCTTCAAGCGGCACGAGCAGGTTGTCAACGTCTGGCTCGATACCTTAAAAGGATAGACCGATCCTTACGATTGGCAGCGGCAATAAATACCTAACTTTGCGGCCTGCAAACACCAAGCGTGAGTTTCCTAACTAAGTTCCTGAGTAGCAGAAGTACGAATGAGAAAGCTGAGATGGCCTTTACGGACCATATCGAGGAGCTACGCTGGCACCTGATGCGTGCCATACTCGCTATTTTCATTTGTGGAATTCTGGCCTTTGTCAATATTGAGTGGATCTTCACCAATATCATCATGGCGCCTGCAGACAAGGACTTTGTTTCCTACCAATGGCTATGTAAGCTGGGGCAGCTTATTCGTGTGGATGTACTTTGCCTGGGAGATTTGCAGATTAAGTTCCAGAACACAGAGCTGACTGGCCAGTTTATGATGAGCTTTTCCTCATCCATTATGATAGGGTTCATTGTTGCATTCCCTTATGTGTTCTGGGAATTCTGGAAGTTTATTAAGCCTGCTTTGAAGCCTGAAGAACTGAAATATGCCCGGGGTATTGTGTTCTGGAGCTCGCTACTTTTCTTTTTAGGAGTGGCGTTTGCCTATTACATCATCGCACCCTTCACCATCAACTTCTTCGCGAACTACCAACTAAGCCCAAACTTTCAGAACATCATTACCATTGCCAACTACTACGGTACCATGAGTGACCTTATACTGGGAATGGGAATCGTGTTTGAACTACCTGTAGTAGTCTTTTTCCTTTCGCGGATCGGCCTGCTGACTCCGCAGGTGATGCGGGAAAAACGCAGGTATGCCTTTGTGGTGATACTTATCCTTTCTGCTGTGATCACTCCGCCTGATTGGTTCAGCATCTGGCTGGTAACTTTGCCCTTAGTACTTTTGTATGAAGCGGGCATCTATATCAGCGAGCGCGCAATAAAGGAAAGAAAACGTAAAGAACTTCTAAACAGAGATTAATATGGAAACAGCTTTCAATAAAGAACTTCCCATTGCCATAGGCTCGGATCATGCCGGCTTTGACTATAAAGAACAGGTGAAAGCGACGCTGGAAGAGAAAGGCTGGAAAGTAGAGGATAAGGGCGCCTTTAGCTGCGATAGTGTGGACTATCCGGATTTTGCACACCCTGTGGCCAATGATGTAACTGAAGGAAAGGCTGCTTTTGGGATTCTGATTTGTGGTAGTGGCAATGGGGTTTGTATCACTGCGAATAAGCACAAAGGTATCCGTGCTGCATTGTGCTGGAATGAAGAACTGGCTGCCCTGGCACGTCAGCACAATGATGCAAATGTGTTGTGCATGCCTGCCCGTTTTGTTACTGTGGAAGCTGCGAAAGCCATGGCGGAAGTCTTTTCTAATACTTCATTTGAAGGAGGAAGACACCAGAAGCGCGTAGAGAAGATTACTGCTCAGTAAGAAGTGGAAGCCGGTACGGCATTTGCGGCATACCGGGAAAGTAGACATATGCGGCCTCCATTAAGCATTATACTGGCTGGAATGATGTTTCTGGTCCAGTGTACGAACGCGCAAAATCCAAAGCAATCCGAAATGGCACATCCTAACAATCCGTACTATAGCAGGACTGACACCTCAAAGCTGCAGGTAAGTGACGAGGAATGGAAGAAAATACTTCCTAAGGAGGTGTATCATATTGCCAGGGAGAAAGGCACCGAATGGGCGTTTACCGGCAAATACTGGAACACAGAAACCAGGGGTGATTACTATTGTGCCGTATGCGGCAATCACCTGTTTCGCTCTGACGCCAAGTTTGCCAGTTCCTGCGGCTGGCCGAGCTTCTTTGAAGCTATCAGGCCTAACAGCGTCCGCTATGAGGAAGACAACACGCATGGCATGCAGCGTGTTGAAGTCCTTTGCGGCCGGTGCGATTCTCATTTGGGACATATTTTTGATGACGGGCCGGCACCTACATACAAGAGATTTTGCATGAACTCGGCTGTGCTGGATTTTGAGCCTGAGCAATAGGCCGGTAAGCGTGGTGGTAGCGTAAGTGGCGGGCTTTCCGTCTTAGGGTGGTTTTATGTAAGGCGCAGTCCCGGCATAATCAGGGCTTTGACAGGGAGCTATAATGCGTCAGTTATGGGTCAGATGTGGGTCAGATGTCCGTCAGATGTCCGTCAGTGAAAGGTAGCTTAGGGGATAAATATCGCTACAAGAAGAATGCATAGATGGTGTGAATGTCAGTACTATTAATACCAAAATCGGGAAAAAGTAACCCATGCACTGGTAAAAATAAACTTTTTTTCCGTTTCTGAAAAGTGGGCGCATGCCCTGCAATAAAGGAGGCCGCCAGTTGAACTGGCGGCCTCTTCAGACCCGGAATCTGCATCAGCTCTGAACACTGTAAATGATTGAGCCCGAACAGGTTGAACTACAGGCGTAACTGTTGCACAACCGCTGCAGTGGCTTCGGTCACCGGGATTGCTAAGCATAATATTACTTGGTCGTAAAAAGGTAAACAGTTTGATCATAGAGGTAATTTGGAAAAAAAGACTGGGTGTAGAAACACTTCGGTACTAATTGACCTGTGGCCAACACAGATAGCCGCGTGGTGTGCCAAAGAAAAAGGCCATCCATCAGGATAGCCTTCGATAGTTTTCCAGGTTGTTTATTTACTCAGGTGCATGCTCCTTTCTTTGTACAAGGTACGGAACCATGGGTCGCGAAGCGATTTGATAAACCGAATAGCCTCCCCTGTACTCTTCATCTCCGGACCGAGCTCCTTATTTACATTAGGGAACTTGTTGAAACTGAAAACAGGCTCTTTCACCGCGAAGCCTTCCAGCTTTTGTTCAATCTTGAAGTCTTTCAGTTTGTTGGCTCCGATCATCACTTTCGTGGCGATATTCAGGTAAGGTACTCCGTAGGCTTTTGCAATGAAAGGTGTGGTCCTACTTGCGCGGGGATTGGCTTCAATGACATAGACCTGGCCGTCCTTGATTGCATACTGGATATTGATCAGGCCCTTGATTTTGAGCGCGAAGGCAATTTTGCGGGCTATATCGACCATTTCCTCTACCACAAGTGGCGGGAGGTTGAACACCGGCAACACAGAATGGCTGTCGCCACTGTGGATGCCAGCAGGCTCGATATGCTCCATTATACCCATAATATGCACTTCGTCACCATCACAAATTGCATCTATTTCAGCTTCCTGGCAGCGGTCGAGGAAGTGATCGATCAGAATCTTGTTGCCAGGCAGGTGTTTCAGCAGACTGAGCACGCTTTTTTCCAGTTCCTCATCGTTGATGACGATACGCATCCTCTGTCCACCCAAAACGTAGGAGGGTCTTACAAGCACAGGATATCCTACTTCTGCGGCCACTTCAATAGCCTCATCTGTTGAGTAGGCTGTTCCGTAGCGCGGGTAAGGGATTTCCAGTTCCTTGAGCAGGTCACTAAAGCGACCACGATCCTCTGCTATGTCCATGTTGTCAAAGCTGGTGCCGAGGATATTGATTCCCTTCTCGTGAAGACGCTTTGCGAGTTTCAATGCGGTTTGTCCACCCAGCTGGACTATCACCCCATAAGGCTGCTCATGCTCGATAATTTCCCAGAGGTGTTCCCAGTATACGGGCTCGAAGTAGAGTTTATCTGCTATATCAAAGTCCGTAGACACCGTCTCGGGATTACAATTGACCATGATAGACTCATAGCCACATTCTCTTGCAGCGATAAGTCCGTGGGTGCAACAGTAATCGAACTCTATGCCCTGACCAATCCTGTTGGGGCCGGAGCCAAGAACGATGATCTTCTTCTTTTCGTCCTTCTTACTTTCATTGAATACCACATCACCTTTTGAATCAGGAGAGCTGGCAGATGCTTCGAATGTGGAATAGAAATAAGGAGTCTTTGCTTCAAACTCGGCGCTACAGGTATCTACCATCTTAAAGACGCGTTTGATGCCCAGCTGCTTCCGGTGCTCGTACACCTCATCTGCTGTTACGTCCTTCACCAGTTCGGCAATCTGCTCATCGCTAAAGCCCATTTGTTTGGCTTCGCAAAGCAGTTCATAAGGAAGGTTGTCGAGGTGCTTATATTCCTTAATCTTATTCTCCAGGTTTACGATATCCTGAATCTGATAGAGGAACCAGCGATCGATATGAGTGAGTTCGCGGATGGTTTTGATAGACACACCGGCAGACAGAGCTTCCTTGATGCGGAACACCCTATCCCACTGAGGGCGTTTCAAAGTTTCCATCAACTCCTCTGGTCTGAGGCGGGTAGTGCTGGTAAATGAAAGGCCATTTGCATTGTTTTCGAGGCTCTGACAAGCTTTTTGCAGTGCCTCAGGGAACGTGCGGCCTATTGCCATCACCTCACCTACCGACTTCATCTGGAAGCCCAATGTATCATCCGCTCCTTTGAACTTGTCGAAGTTCCAGCGCGGCATTTTTACGATCACGTAGTCAAGTGCCGGTTCGAAGAATGCAGAGGTGGTTTGGATAATGGGATTCTTCAATTCATCCAGAGTATATCCTATAGCTAACTTTGCCGCAATTTTGGCAATTGGGTAGCCGGTTGCCTTTGATGCCAGAGCCGATGATCTGCTCACACGAGGGTTGATCTCAATAGCAATAATCTCTTCTGTCTCGGGGTTAAGCGCAAACTGCACATTACAACCACCTGCAAAGTTCCCCAGGTCACGCATCATTTTCATAGCCGTATTGCGCATGAGTTGGAAAGCTGTATCGCTTAATGTCATTGCAGGAGCTACAGTGATGCTGTCTCCGGTGTGCACACCCATGGGATCGAAGTTTTCGACGGTGCAGATAATGACTACATTATCGGCCGCGTCCCTGAGGAGCTCCAGTTCGAATTCCTTCCAGCCAATCACGGCCTGTTCTACCAGTACTTCGTGAATTGGTGAAGCAGTGAGGCCGCGTTCTAGTGCCGGCTCCAGTTCTTCTTTCTGGAAGACCAGTCCGCCACCGGTGCCACCCAATGTAAAGGAAGGTCGTATTACGATGGGAATACCTATTTCCTGCGCAAACTCTTTACCCTCGAGCAGGGAGTTGGCAGTGCGTGCTTTAGCGACTGGAACTCCCAATTCGATCATCCACTGGCGGAATTGCTCCCTGTCTTCGGCTTTGTCGATTGCCTTGATGTCCACACCAATAAGCCTGACGTTGTATTTTTCCCAGACGCCCAATTCATCGGCTTCCTTTGCAAGATTCAGTGCAGTCTGTCCGCCCATAGTAGGAAGCACAGCATCTACATCATTCTCCTCCAGGATTTGCTCAATGCTTTCTACTTCCAGTGGAAGCAAGTAAACCTTGTCTGCAACAATGGGGTCAGTCATGATGGTGGCCGGGTTGGAATTTACCAGGATCACCTTAATACCTTCTTCCCTGAGGCTGCGGGCAGCCTGGGAGCCTGAATAGTCAAATTCGCAGGCCTGGCCAATGATGATGGGTCCGGAGCCAATGATGAGTACTGTCTTTATCGAGTTATCGCGAGGCATATATTGATTCTAAGCGTCAGTTCGAATGCTATAAAAATAGTAAGTAAAACAGCCAAAAGATGGAAAAAGCCGCCAGGATGAGGGTAACAAAATGCGCTGACTTTTTGCTTTTGACGCGGCGCGATGAGCAGACTTTCCTGCCGGAGCAGGTACAAAAATCGGGCTCAACGCCCGAGGCGCAAAAGTAAGCGAAAAACTGTTATCAAAGAGCCACCCTGCCGGAAATATTCTTTCCTGGGGACATCAACGAAGCCATTGATTGGAGCGGCTGGTAGTGTATGGGTTGAAGAAAGATGCATTAAATCGTGGAAAACAGAAGTGGCAGAGGAACAGATAAATAGGGCCCTGAATTCTATATTTGTAAAAAGAGAAAAAAAATAGGTGATTCCGTCAAAAGCACCTGTTTTTTCGCACCTTTGCCATTATTTCCAAAACTAAGCTGCTACTGCGCAAATATGGGATTGTTTAGCTTTCTTACTCAGGAGATTGCCATTGACCTTGGCACCGCCAATACACTGATAATTCATAACGACCAGGTTGTTGTAGATGAGCCATCAATTGTTGCTATTGACCGCACTACCAACAAGATCGTTGCAGTGGGTAAGAAAGCTATGATGATGCACGAGAAGACGCACGAGAATCTGAAGACTATCAGGCCTTTGAAAGACGGCGTGATTGCGGATTTTAATGCAGCTGAGGGTATGCTTCGTGAGATGATCAAGCTGGTTTATCCCAAGAAGCCACTTTTCCCACCCAGCTGGAGAATGGTAATTTGTATTCCATCCAGTATCACGGAAGTAGAAAAAAGAGCTGTGCGTGACTCGGCTGAACAGGCTGGCGCCAAAGAGGTCTATATGATCCATGAGCCAATGGCTGCAGCACTGGGTATCGGCATTGACGTAGAAGAACCCACGGGAAACATGATTATCGACATTGGTGGTGGTACTACGGGCATTTCCGTTATTGCCCTGGCCGGTATTGTATGTGATCAGTCCATCCGTATTGCAGGTGATGAATTCACGGCAGACATCATGGAAGCTATGCGCCGCTACCACAGCCTTATGATTGGCGAACGTACAGCTGAACAAATCAAGATTCACGTCGGGTCTGCTTTGAAGGACCTGGACAACCCACCGGATGATATTGCTGTGAATGGGCGTGACCTTGTGACCGGTATTCCAAAGCAGATCATGGTTTCATACCAGGAAGTTGCTGAGGCGCTTGACAAGTCGATCTTTAAGATAGAAGAAGCTATCCTGAAAGCCCTTGAGAGCACTCCACCTGAACTTGCCGCAGATATCTATCGCCGGGGGCTTTACCTCACGGGCGGCGGTGCCCTGCTGCGCGGGCTGGACAAGCGTATTGCGCACAAGATCAAGCTACCCGTTCATGTAGCAGATGATCCTCTTCGTGCGGTAGTAAGGGGAACAGGTATGGCGCTGAAGAACATAGCGCGTATGCCGTTCCTGATGAAGTAAGATAGATTCCCTAAATTCGGAGTAAACCACCGGAAGACAAGCTAGTGCGTAATTTCATCCTTTTCATACGCCGGTTTTTTAATCTGATATTGTTTCTGATCATTGAAGCAATATGTGTGTTTATTATAGCCCGTACCAATACGCTCCAGGGGAATGAAGTACTCAGCTCGGCAAACACTGTAGTAGGTATTGTTTACCAGAAACGTGAGGATGTTGTTTACTATTTCGGGCTAAAGCGGATGAACGACAGCCTTATTAATGAAAATGCCCGGCTCCGCCTTCGGCTTGCGGAATTCAATAGTGTAGATACCCTAAAGGATACGCTGGTTACCAGAAAAATCACCCATCCGGATAGTGCAAATATTATAAGGTTTGCTTCCTATGTGTACAGAACTGCGAGGGTGATCAATAATTCGGTCACTGCGGAGAACAACTACCTGACCTTGAACCGCGGCTCCAGAGATGGCATTGCCAAGAACATGGCAGTGCTTTCCGGTACGGGAGTGGTTGGAAAGGTCATTCACGTATCTGATCGTTTTTCCAGTGTGCTTTCGATCCTGAGCGTGAAGCAGAAAGTGAGTGGTAAACTTAAAGACGGCACAATGGGATCCGTCACCTGGCAGGAAGGGGTGCCGAACATACTGATGATGGAAGACATACCACAACAGATTAAGGTGAATATTGGTGACAGTGTATTTACAACCAGCTATTCTTTTTTCCCTTCAGACCTGCTGATCGGTACGGTGGTGAGGAAGAAGGTGATCGCCAAAAACAATCTTCAGGTATTGTATATCAGAAGTGCAACCAACTTCCGGAATCTTCAGTACGTGTACGTAGTGGAAAATAAGTTCATGGAGGAAAGAAGGAGACTTGAGGACTCAACAAGAACGGACAGATGAGTATTTATCTAAAAAGCTTTTTCAGGTTCTGTATCATCGTACTTATTCAGGTGTATATTCTGAACAAGATACACCTGCGTTGGTGGGCTCAACCGCAGGGCTTTCCTGTCTTTATTCCTTACCTATATCCAATCTTCATCTTGCTGTTACCACTTGAAGCCCCTGTCTGGCTCCTGCTCTGTCTGGGATTTGTTTTAGGAATCACCGTAGACAGTTTTATGGACACTGCAGGCATGCATGCATTTGCTACAGTGCTGATGGCTTACCTCCGTACCAATGTGCTGAACGCACTTCTTCCCAAGAATCTTTCAGAATACCCTAATCAATCTCCCAGCGTCAAAAACATGGGTTGGATGCCATTTCTGGTGTACAGCGGATTTCTGATTTTGATTCATCACGCTACCTTCTTCACTATTGAGCTATGGAGCCTGAGTAATGTTGGCTATTTGTTACTGAAGATTCTTGCCTCGAGTGTTACTTCATTGCTGTTTGTGATCGCATATCTGCTGCTTTTTACCAGGCAGACCTCATTCCGGAGCTAGTCTTCCCCACTGTTCCTCGCCGACTCTTGTGAGGTCGACTGGGAACCAGTGCTCACCTTTGTGAAATAGCACCACCATATCCCTGGGGCGTTGTTTAAACTGCAAAAGGTATTCATGTCCCGGATCAGTAACGACTACTTTGAATAACTCGTTTTCATAGTCTGTGAGCCCCTTACTCCTTGACCACCACCATGTGCCCCATTGGTCCAGCGTTACGTGGATGGTTGTACTATCTACTACTGTAACGTGGGCACCATTTGCCGGATGCAGAAGGTTATAGGAAGCCACATCGTATACAGCTCCTTTGATGGTGTCTTTACCAAAGACACTCAGGTGCCGGTTGAAGTAGTCGGGCTGATCGGAGGGGATCATACCGATGCCATCGAAATTGTTGGGCAGATTGAGTAAAACCACCGGGTCAGCTTCAGTCCATCGGAAGTTGTTTATCAATCCGTAGAAAACATCAGTGGCTGCCTTCACTTTGAAGATGATTCTATAGCTGCCCCAGAGGCTGAAAAACACAGACAATGTAATAGCCGTTTTGCGCAGGGTGCTTGTTCTGATGGAGAAAATTCCCACGGAAACGATCATCAGCATGAACACAGAGGGCAGATAGAAATACCTGTCATTGCGTACCATCTGGATGTCGTTGTACCAGAGGGGAAGGATGAGAACTACGCTCAAGAGGCTAAGGACAAAAAGTACAAAAGCAGCTTTGGTAGCCGGGTAAAGTTTTTTAAATCGAAGGAAGCCACCCGCCAGTACAAGTAGAATAATGATTGTGGTGATCACCACAACCGGAGTAGATGCAGTAAGCTCATAGAACTTGTTGCGGATATGAATAGGCCAGAAGAACTCCATGAAATAAACATGGCTGGCGTACTTTACCAGTTTGGAAGCAACGAGGGGAATGGTGAAACTGTCACCGAGTTTTACATCGTAGTGTGATATCCACCGTCCGTATACCAGGTAGTAGGTAAGAAGGTGAAGGCACCAAATCAGTACCAGTGGCAGAAATATTTTTAGCACTGCGCTGCGAAAGACACCGTTTGCCAGCTTACCGGACCACGCAAGTGAACAGATAAATACAAAAACGAAGGCTGGTGTCAGGTAGAAGATTTCGAGTGTGTAGGTAGAAATAAAGTAGAGAATGGCAATCTGCCAGAGATATCGCGAACGCTGTTCGTGTAGCCAGGAAAGTGTCCATGACAGTATTCCGAGGATCATCAGGAGACCTGTGAGATAGTGGAATGCAGCCCTCCAGGTCAGCACATCTCCCTGAACCGGGTTGAAGAGAAACAATATAGTACCAGTCAAAGCGACCAGGTCTGCACGAGGA
>JAFAAT010000321.1 GCA_023426425.1 Bacteroidota bacterium
TGTCCGGTTAAATTTGAAAATGCAGAACTGGCTCCATACTGGCGCGGGTTTGGAGCTTTTTTCTTCGGGTTTTGTAAAGCATGCCCCCTTATCCAGATAGGCTTAGCTTTAGCTGTGGGTCATATGAGGGAGCTGGATTACAGATTCTGCAATTGTCAGGGTTTTCCAAAAACATTCTCAGATTGGTATAGTTCATCAAATGCATCCTTACAATCGATGCCAGATTGGAGAAGGCCCAACGTCTTTTGAGGCCCCGACTGGCCACCTGCAGCAGCATATCTGCTATAAGAGCGCAGTATATCTGGATTTTTATTGCATTCTCATTATCACCCAGAAAATACTGCAATTGGAGGTTTTGTTTAAGGCGTTTGAATAGAAGTTCTATTTGCCAGCGGCGCTTGTAGATTTCGGCAACCTTTAGAGGTGACCACTTCCTGTTATTGGTAATAAACTCAAACACCTTTTCTTTTTCCTTATCGTAATAGCGGACCAGTCTTGCTTTGACACGCTGTATAGTCTTGTTATTGTACCCCAGTATTACATCTTCGTCTGTAAGAATGCCCTGCTCCTTATGCTTCTGTCCCAATTGCCTTTGTCGGGTGACCTCTACCACACCTCGTGCCTTGATCCTTGTAACCCAGTTGATTCTTTTGGTAGTCCATTCATGAAGTACCTTGTAATTATTGTATCCTTTGTCCATTACTACAATGGAGCCGGCAGGAAGATGCAGATCTTTCATGAACGGAGCATCAGCAGCTGCCCCTGCAGTGAGCCGAATAAGAAAAGGCACATTATCTGCTGCCCGGACGGCAGTATGAACCTTAATCCCTCCTTTCCTTTTACCATCTAATGCTTTGTTGCCCGCGGACTTGAGTATCTGCTTAAACAATGAGATGGTTGTAGAGTCTATGATTACCAGTCGGTTAGGCAGCTTCTCTTTCCGGCTGTCTGGGAAAGCAGGGTAATACATGCGGAACAGTGACTGATAAATATCTTCGAAAACCTGAAAAGGGCGGTTTTTGTTAGCATCGGCGAAGGTAGCTCTGGCAGGAAAGTGACGGATGTTTAGACTCTGTAGCCGCCCCTCACAGGCACTCATGCCACTTACAACTTCTCTGAGAGAGGTACAATGCTGAAACGCAGCATACAACAGCGTCACAAGATGATGATGGGTATCAAACTTTTTATAGTAGTTGTCGCTGCTATGCACCTTAACCGCTCTGGTAATAACATGGCGTGGAATAAGTTTAAAAAGCTGGGTAAGAATCGGCTGTCCGGTAAAAAAACTACTTTTGTTCATAGCGGTTTTATTGTGTAGCAACTCTAAAACTAACTATTAAGGGAGGCTTTTAGCCCCCCTTTTTTGTTTTAAACGGAATTTTCCCCGGACAACAGTAATTAACAATTGACAATTGAACCATTCAATATTCACCCACCTCCACAAATCAGCATTTCACCTACCTTTGCGCTTTCTTTCTAAACTATGGACGTGACCACTCATACGCCCCAGGAGGCAACTCTCGAACAGGCAACCAAACTCGGACTGCGCGAAGAGGAATTCGAACAAATAAAGCAGATTCTCGGCCGCACCCCAAATATCAATGAGGTAGCCATGTACTCCGTGATGTGGAGCGAACACTGTAGCTACAAAAACTCCATCACCTGGCTCAAAACCCTCCCGCGCGAGGGCGAACGCCTGCTTGTAAAGGCCGGAGAAGAAAACGCCGGACTGGTAGACATAGGCGACGGCTGGGGCTGCGTATTCAAAATAGAATCCCACAACCACCCTTCCGCCATCGAACCCTTCCAGGGTGCAGCTACCGGCGTAGGTGGTATCCACCGCGATATCTTCACCATGGGCGCCAGACCCATCGCCGCACTCAACTCACTGCGCTTCGGTAAGTTGGATAATCCCAAGACCAAATGGCTCCTTAAGGGTGTCGTCAAAGGCATCGGGCACTATGGCAACTGCTTCGGCGTACCAACAGTTGGCGGTGAAATATATTTCGAAAGCTGCTACCAGACCAATCCCCTCGTAAACGCCATGAGCGTGGGTGTCATCAAAGCTGGTAAAATGGTCAGCGCTACCTCCCATGGAGCCGGAAACCCCGTCTTCATCGTTGGCGCTTCCACCGGCAAAGACGGTATCGGCGGCGCATCCTTTGCCTCTGCAGATATTTCAGAAAACAGTGCAGAACAAATTCCGGCTGTACAGGTAGGTGACCCATTCGAAGAAAAGAAACTCCTCGAAGCCTGTCTCGAAGCCGTAGAAACCGGCGCAATGGTCGGTATGCAGGATATGGGTGCCGCAGGCATCACCTGCTCTACCAGCGAAATGAGCGCCAAAGGCGAACATGGAATGGTCATCCACCTCGATAAAGTGCCCATTCGCCAGGCAAACATGAAACCCTGGGAAATGCTGCTGAGCGAGAGCCAGGAACGCATGCTGATCGTGGTGAAGAAGGGTCGCGAAAAGGAAATCCAGGATATCTTCGATAAATGGGATATCCACTGCGTCCAGATCGGTGAGGTGACTGCCGAAAAGACCCTGAAGTACTACATGGGCGATACTCTTGTAGCAGAAGTACCCGCCGAAAGCCTGGTGTTGGGCGGCGGCGCTCCCGTCTATAAGCGCGACTATACCGAACCAAAATATTTCGCAGAGATCAAAAAATTTGATCCTTCCACCATCCCTGTGCCTGCTGACCTCACAGACGTTGCCTTCAAGCTGGTGCAACTCCCCAACATAGCCAGCAAGCGCTGGGTCTATGAGCAATACGACAGCATGGTGGGCACCGGCAACACGCACACCAACGAACCTAGCGATGCCGCAGTGGTTAGGGTTCACGACACTAAAAAAGCACTTGCCTGCACTACCGATTGCAACAGCCGCTACGTCTTCGCCGATCCTTACAAAGGCGGCATGATCTCCGTTAGTGAAGCTGCAAGAAATATTGTCTGCAGCGGTGGTGTACCCGTAGCAATCACTAATTGCCTCAACTTCGGCAATCCTTACAATCCTGAAGTTTACTACCAGTTTGTGCATGCCATCAAAGGGATGGGCGACGCTTGTACAAAGCTTGGCACACCTGTGACAGGCGGCAATGTCAGCTTCTACAACCAGTCAGAAGACGGCCCCGTCTACCCAACTCCGACCATCGGCATGGTGGGTGTGCTGGATAGCGTTGATGATAAGCTGACCATGTTCTTCCGAAACGAAGGGGATGTTATCTACCTGCTCGGTACCCAACGCGAGGATATCAACTGCTCCGAATACCTGCACCATATCCAGGGTGTCACATACAGCCCTGTGCCTCACTTCGACATGGAAGAGGAATACCTCCTCCAGGAAACGATCATCAGGCTTAATAAAGAACGCAAGCTCATCTCAGCCCACGATATCTCAGAAGGCGGCCTGTTCGTCACACTCGTAGAAAGCTGCATGCACAGCAACCTTGGTTTCGAGATCAACACGGACTCCGGGATGCGCAAGGATGCCTGGCTGTTTGGTGAGTCTCAAAGCCGGGTAGTGGTGAGCGTGCCAGCAGCCAATGCCGACGCTTTCGAAGCGTCACTTGGTCAGCAGGCATTTTCTAAACTCGGCACCGTGAAAGGCGACGGTCATCTCCGCATCGACGGCAGCGACTGGGGCCACATCCGCGACTGGAAAAAAGCCTATGACACAGCAATCGAAAAGCTTCTCAACTAAGGAATTAAACTATTGCTAAAAAGGCTGCTCCGCAAGGGCAGCCTTTTTAGTTCCTGTGGTTCAGTGGAGACTCAAACGTTCCATCAAAATCAGAACAATACTCACTTCTGGGTATTGCGTCAGCTCCAGGTTCAAAATACCTTTGGAATAAATGACCAGAAAATGAAACATCCAAAGATCATCATACTCGCCGCACTGGCCTCGATAGGGGCCTTTTCCCTTGCAATCTCTGCATTCGCACCTGTACAGGAAGGGTATGTCACCAATTGTCTGATCACCACCAAGAAAGGCTATAACAAGAACTGCGAAGGCAACTATGCTGTGACTCTGGAAAATACTTGTGATGAGAAAGTGGATATCATGATTGCCATCAAAAAGGAAAACGGTCGCTGGTACTCAGGTGTCAAATGGGGAGTCGGCCACAGAGAGACTTTCACCTGGTCAGCCTGCAGTGCAGAAGCAGAATACCAATACTGGGCAAAACCAGCTGGCAGCAGTGTGAAGTTTCCAAAAGAATCTGAGATTACAGACTGATAAATAGTCCGGTTTCCATAGCCGCAAGTAAAAAGCTCCACACACGGGCTTTTATTGCACCCTCAGTTTGGGTACGCACGCCTTTCAGGTATGTAGTTCCTTCACCTGTACTTGTCAGCAGATGTAAATGCTTTGTCAAGATTTCTGAAATCGCTATGCGTGCTATTTATGTTGTTTGCAGCCGCTGAAATTTCCTTCAGAATTTCCTTCGCGCAACCAGCTTAGCGAATAGTAAGCTAAATGATAGATACTTAGACAATTAAACGTGCGCTCTATGCATAATACAACCTGCTTTTAATGCGGCTGCCTGTTAATAGGCAGAAAATAAAAATATGCACCACCTTATATGTAAATCTCGGAGTTTCAAACAGTCTGCTGCTGGCATACTATTTACATCAATATTTTACCCATAAACCCGGTGAGTATGGAAGAGCAGAGAATAGAAAAAATAAGATTCAGCATAAAAGGTCCCGAAGGACTATACCGTGGAGAAGCTACAGGCTGTCCGCTTCGAGAACATGAAGTCTATGATGTACAGCTTTCGTCAGGGGATAGGTTCCAGGTAAAGGCGGTGCCGGAAGCCCCAGTGTTCAATGCCCGTTACAAGTGGGTGCCTATCACGAAAGACAAGATTTCCAGGCTTGCCCCCATTGTTGGCACCATCATCGAGCGATACTTTCGCAGGAAAAAACAAGTCACATAAACTACCCACCTGTTAATAATTTGCTGATTTTCAGCAGATCATCTAATTTCACTTTCCATTGCCCACTAATCTGTATATGCTTGAATGGAACAACCTTTATCTCTGGTACAGGCAAGGAAAATTTGTAAACATTATCAGTTTCTCAAGGGAAGAATACTAGCGGCCCGTTCAGATCTTTCTGAACCGATCCTGCATGTGGTCGTTGCCCCCTACGATGAATTAAACAAGTGGATCTTTCTTCAAAATTTCAGCGAGTGTGGCGATAGTGAACAAGCCCTCGAGTTTTATAAACCGCCTTACTTTGATGTGATTCTGATCGCTCGTTTCAAACACCAGGAGGGGTATTATTTTCAGGATCTGAGAACATACTGCACGGGAGAAGAAATCCATTTCGATCTGGAGTCTTTTACTACCCTCACCGATCCAGTTCTCAAGCATCTGAAATAGAATCTCTGCTGAAATAGTACTTTTGCTGCCTTAATATCTGAGCGGCATGCAATTACCTGAATGTATCTCTATTGATAAACTAGCACATTGGAGCGAAGAGACATTTGAACTCTCCGCCGAAGCAGCAGAAAGAATCAAAACTAACCGTGCCTATCTGGACGAGATAATCAGTAAAGGGAATACCTATTATGGTATCAACACCGGTTTCGGTTCATTATGCAATGTGCGCATCGCCGACGAAGAACTTGCACAACTTCAGGAAAACCTTGTTTGTTCTCATGCCTGTGGTATGGGCGAGGAAGTGCCCGAGGACATAGTCCGGCTGATGTTGCTGCTCAAAGTACACGGACTTTCCAGGGGATACAGCGGCGTAAGGCTGGAGATTGTCCAGCGCCTGGTGGACTTTTACAACTTAAAAATTCATCCTGTAGTCTATGAATTGGGCTCCCTGGGCGCCTCCGGCGACCTTGCTCCACTGGCGCATCTTAGTCTCCCCATATTTGGCATGGGTTGGGTACGCTACAAAGGAGTAAAGCGTGAAGCCGCAGCAGTACTTCAGGAGGTGGGACTTGAGCCTATTGCACTATCAGCAAAGGAGGGTCTCGCCTTGCTTAACGGCACACAGTTCATGAGCAGCTATGGTAGCTGGAGCCTTATCCGTAGTAGAAACCTGCTTGCCTGGGCTGATGCCATCGGTGCCATGTCTGCTGATGCATTCCTTGCAAAAGATGAACCATTCCGCCATCCGATTCACAGAGTAAGACCTCACAAAGGGCAGATAGACACTGCCGGGCGCGTGTTGCAATTGCTTCAGGGCAGCAGCCTTCAGGAGCTTCCAAAGCAACAGGTACAGGATCCTTATTCTTTTCGCTGCATGCCGCAGGTACATGGAGCCACAAAAGACGCAGTAGATAACATTGTCAGGGTCGTGGAGACAGAAATCAACTCTGTTACTGATAATCCTATCGTCTTCCACGACGAGAATGCCATCATGAGCGGCGGAAACTTTCACGGTCAGCCACTTGCACTCAATCTCGATTTCCTCGCCATAGCAATGGCCGAGATTGCCAATATTTCTGAACGGCGCACCTATTTGCTCATTAGCGGACAAAGAGACCTGCCTGCCTTCCTCACTCCCAAACCTGGTGTGAACAGCGGTTTCATGATTGCTCAGTACACTGCGGCTGCTATCGTAAGCCAGAACAAGCAGCTATGCACTCCTGCAAGTGTCGATAGTATCGTCAGCAGCAATGGCCAGGAAGACCACGTAAGCATGGGAGCCAATGCAGCGACTAAATTATTTAAGGTTGTTGCTAATGTCCAGCGTGTACTTGCAATAGAGCTACTCACAGCAGCACAGGCAATCGATTTCCGCAGGCCGCACAAGTCTTCAGAATCATTAGAAAGGGTCTGGGAAGCATTTAGATCCGAAGTGTCTTTTATGGATACTGACCGTGTGTTGCACACTGACCTTATCGCTGCAGAAAATTTCCTCAACCATCATCCCTCTGAGTGGATAAATTAACTGTTGATGTCTATTCCTGCTAATTCCTATATAGTCTTTCAGGCCTACGGCAACAAGGGTATTTTGCAGGAATGCGCCTTCGCACTTTTGACTCTCAGTCGCCAATATCCGAATGACCCACTGAAAAATCTCAGTATCTGGATCTACACCGATCAGCCTGAGTTCTTCGACTCTTTCAAAGACTGTCCGCTAAACCTCAACTTCCGGAAACTTGATGACGCAACGCTCAACCTCTGGCGTGGTGACATCCGGTTTCTGCACCGGATTAAAATAGAAATTCTGCGCGAATTTACCAGCGTCCGTGAAGGCCAGATCCTATATCTCGACACAGATATTTACTTTACGCAGCCAGTTTCCGCGATTTTTAACCAAATAGCAAACGGTGCAATTTATATGCACACCATGGAAGGTCTCATCCATGAATCTGACAACGTCATTCTGAGAAAACTTTCCAGGTTTCTGCGGGCCAATACACCACTGCAGGTTAACAAAAGAAACCTAAACATCTCCGAAAACACGGCGATGTGGAATGCGGGCGTGCTTGGTTTTCATACCCGCTATAAACACCTGCTGGACGAGATACTGGAATTTACTGATGGAGTCTATCTCCAGTTTCGAAAACATGTGGTAGAGCAGTTTGCATTTTCCTGGTACCTGCAAAACACAGCCCCACTTCGCACCGCACACACACATATCTTTCACTATTGGAACCTCAAGGAGATAAGAAGCATCTTTGATTCCTATTTCAGATATTTCAAAGCTCGAAGCTGGAACGATTTGGCGTATTATAGCATTCTGGTTCAGCTTCCGGAACCCATGCAGCAAAAAGTCAACTTTCTTCAGAACCGGACACCTCTCGAGAAGTTTCAGAAAAAGCATTGGAAACCTCAGGAGCCCCGCTGGGATTTACTGATTCAACAGCTCTAGCAAACGCTTGACAGATGCCTGGTTCTTTGGGTGATAAATCGCCTGATAAATATCCTGCTTTTCTCTTTGGGTCATATGGAAATTTAATGAGGCCACCTGGTCTTCTTCCTGCGGGATATAGGTCATGCTTAGGAAGTGAATACTGTCGAATACTTTAGGCAATACATCCTTCATATAGCCGTGGTAGTAGGACTGAAAAGGCTCCCATTTATTTTGAATCACAAAAATCGGGTCTGATAGCATTGAGCCGATTGACTTCTGTTCCGACGGGGGAAATACTTCGTACTCCTTGTTATCGCGAATCTCGAGAAAAATTACATTCCCTACATGCGCCCTGATCCAATCTTTGTAAACCATCAGAAATCTACTAGCCACCTCCATTCCATAGTTGTCCCTCAGGCCAGCATCCATTACATTCATTTGGGGGTTCGACGGTAAGCGCACGACCGGCAACACGAATGGAAAGGTGGCATTCATACGCAAGGCAGTGGTAAGGCGCAGATTGTATGGGTTCTGGTTCTTGAAAAAGGTGACAAAGTCGACAGCGTCTACCGGAGGTTTAAACTTCGCCCGTAACGAGTAGGAAGGTTGTGTGAGATAGCTTACAGGCTGGGCAGAAATCAACAGTCTTCGCCCGTCATTTATTATGGTGCCGTTGATAATCAGTTGAGGTATCGCACCTGTTTCTTCCAAATACTTAAAATCCCCGATTTTCCTGTCCAGCAAACCCTCTGTATTCCGGATCAGCTCCTGTTCCATGGCGTAACCCCGGTCCTTAGCATACGAATATCCGGCTATGGAAATCTTATTGAACGGGGAAATAAGGTCGACGCTCACGAAAGAAAATATGATCGCATTTAGCAGATCCTTGCCGATGTTGTTAAGGAACTCCGGGCTGTAGGGAGTTGTAATCTTTCCCTCTAAAGCGGCTGCATGGATGCTTCTCCAATACGAGATACCAATCATTCCGCCAGATGCCCCTGTCATCAAAACCGTATTGCGAAACAACTTCCCTTTTGAAAGGCTGTCTATATACTGAAGTGTTCGAAAAGTCCAGTACGCAGAACGGGAGCCGCCACCACTGCTTGTTACGATGATCAGCGGTGGCTTTGTGCTATCCTGTCCCTTCCGGCCATAAAGCCAGTTGTCAAGTCTTTTTTCTCCATACAGGCTGTCCAGACGATACTGTTCGGGACTAAATATCGTGCGGAGGTTTTCGTAGTTGTATTCCGGCTTCTTAGCGTCTGCTGTGCTGTAGTTGAGACCATAGGCTATGCTGCGCAGATCAAAAATCTTGTAGCGTACAAGGAGTGACAGCAAAATGCTTAATAAAACCCAGCCCATCAACTCCCAGGTTTTTAGGAAATACTTGACAGAACCCACCAGGCCCATTAGCACTGCGAAAAGGATCAGAAACCCGCCACCTGCCGGAATACGCAACTTAGGGTTCTCCATAAATGCACCCATTAAAATGAGCAGTGACAATGCAAGAATGGTAGCTGTAATTGCATTTCTGTGGTGTCTGCGCAGGACAGTGTGTAGCAGGCGAGGGTGGTATCGCTCCAGGTCGGCAATCTTTTCAACTTTCAATGTCTCTGACAGGTAGGTGTCAGCCCTTATGATGTCAAACTCTACATCTAACGAGTCATAAGGAATTATTTCACGAATCAGAGATGGGTTCGTTATCGTCGAAAGTACAGTTTTGAAAAGATCTCTGTCAACACGGAAGAAATAAAGGAAAGAGAGCAGGATAAGGAATATAAACCCGATATAAAAACTTACCTGAAACCTGAAGATCTTGGCGAATTCTGCATGCTCATTTTGCCATTGAAACCTAATACTTACAATGGAATAAAAGATCAGAAATCCAATTGGTATTATTGAGTTGTTAATACAATACTTCAGGAATGCCTGACGTGTAGCACCCAGAAATGGAATTCTGTGACTGTGAATGATAAACGTGGTGATGTTCCAGGCCATCACAAATATGGCGACCGAACAGCCCATCAAAAACATACTTAGGAAGCTGATCTCCCCAAGGTACTCCGGAGCCAGAAACAGTAAAGATGCGCCGAAATGAGAGGCAAAGTTCCCGGTGATGGTAAGCACCAGAATGATCCAGAAAAGTAGTAGTAGCTGATACTTCCTCAGATGCAGTAACAATAACTGCACTGGCAGAAAACGATAAATTCCATTGATCAGATTGCCCATCCCGCTCATCTAAAGACCAGTCAAGCTACGAAAAAAATATTTGGGCTCTTTAGCAGTATCATCTTGATTCAGAATACCGGGGAGCTGCTGGCCTCAACAGGTACAGGTTCAGGAACAAAGCCATAAGCAGGAACATAGCTACGAGCTGATGGAGCTGTGCCAGCAGCTCATAACTTCCGAATGCACTGCTCCCCATTCGCGGTGCGTGCAATACCGTATAGATGCCCAAAACGAGCTGTATGACTATCAAAACTATAGGGAGTGCGCGGACGCGGTGGAATAAAGCTGCACGTCGCGTCACTTTGAAGGCTTTGACAGTCCAGATGATTGCTACCACCACGAGAATGTAGGCCAGCATCCGGTGCCAGAACTGCACATTGAAAGGATTGTTGATCCAGCTTGCGCTCCCAATGGAATCCGGCATGAATACGCCATTCATGTCTGGCCAGGTAGGCGCATAGGGGGCAGCCTTCAGACCCGCCATAAAGGCACCGTAGATCAACTGGACTGTAAGTAGCAGAATAAAACCGATAGTGGACCTGTAAAGTTGTTGTTGCTGTATGTGCTGCCCCTGAGGCACCAGTAGTTGTAGCGCAAACCAGAAGGTATAAATGAGCAGAACCAGTGCAGCCATAAAATGCATGGCCAGCTTAATATGGTTTACGTAGAGATCCGAGTCGTTCAGACCACTGGCTACCATGATCCAGCCGATTAAGCCCTGGGCACCACCTAGAAGGAACAGAATAATCAGCGGAATGACCATCCTCTTGTCGAAGTACTTCCTGACGAGGAAATAGACAAAGCCAATGGCAAATACAACCCCCAGCAGGCGTGCCCAAAGGCGGTGGAACCATTCCCAGAAGAAAATAAATTTAAAATCTTCGAGGCTGAAGTGGCTGTTGAGATATTTAAATTGTGCGATTTCCTGGTATTTGGCAAAGGCAGCATTCCATTCCTCAGCATTCATCGGAGGCAGGGCACCCATAATGGGTTTCCATTCTGTAATCGAAAGACCTGAACCTGTCAGGCGCGTAATTCCACCCAGCAGTATTTGGATGATAATCATGATACAGCCTGTGAGCAACCAATAGGCAACCGCCTTTCTCTTCCTGATTTCCAATGCTATGCGATTTGCCGCAAAACTACATCAGACTGAGGAGCTTTGAGCCTCTGCGGCTCTCCGTGTAACTTCTATTTCTCGCGCCGAACCTCTCGAAAACACAAAAAGAAACAAAAACAAAAAGCCTCTGCTGCCTTCCCTGTACCTTTGATCCTTCTACCCCCCTCTCGAAAACACAAAGACACAAAAAAACAAAAAAACGAAATCTCTGCGGCTCTCCTCCACCCTCAGGTCACCAGCGCCACAGCCTCTGCGGCCCTCCGTGTAACTTCTGTTTCTCGCGCCGGACCTCTCAAAAAAACAAAAACACAAAAGCCTCTGTGGCTCTCCGCTATCTTCCAGTCGCCAGAGCCAAAGCCTCTGCGTC
>JAFAAT010000216.1 GCA_023426425.1 Bacteroidota bacterium
ACTACCTGGTACTATGAGACTGGCGAAAAAGCCGCGGAGTACAACTACCGGAATGGCCAGATTGATGGAGAGGTAGCGGCCTATTTTAAGAATGGCAAGGTAAGTGAGTTTGGCTTGTATAAGAACAACGAACAAACGGGATCCTGGAAAGAGTTTTATGAGAACGGCAATGTGAAAGCCGAGGGAAATTATGCAAACGGGAAAAAGAACGGGCCCTGGAAAGAATATGATGAAAATGGCAAGCTGTTGAAGACAGTGAAGTATAACAACGGTGTTGCTGCAAATAAATAAAAATTCAGAAGGGGCGTTTGCTCCTACTGCTTAATGGCTAAATAAATTTTATGTCACAGACGATACTGATTATTGATGATGAGAAAGCTATCCGGAAGGCTCTGAATGAGATTTTGAGCTTTGAGGGATTTAAGATTGACGAAGCTGCCGACGGTGCGGAAGGGCTGAAGAAGATAGAGGAGAACAACTATGACTGCATCATCTGTGACATTAAGATGCCGAAGATGGATGGCATTGAATTGCTTCAGAAGACGCAGGAGCTGAAGCCGGACATTCCTTTCATTGTGATCTCGGGGCATGGGACCATTGAGACAGCCGTAGATGCGGTGAAGAAAGGCGCGTATGACTATATCTCGAAGCCACCAGACCTGAACAGGATGCTGATTACGATTCGCAATGCGATGGACAAGAAGTCGCTGGTGGCGGAGACCAGGCTGCTGAGAAAGAAAGTGTCTAAGGCCAGTGAGATGATAGGTAAGTCAGAGCCGATGGAGAAGATCAAGGAGACGATTGAGAAAGTGGCTCCAACTGATGCGAGGGTTTTGATAACGGGAGAAAACGGATCGGGAAAGGAGCTGGTGGCAAGGCGCATACATGAATTGAGTAACAGGAATCATGCTCCGCTGATTGAGGTGAACTGTGCTGCTATTCCGGGGGAGCTTATAGAGAGTGAGTTGTTTGGTCATGAGAAAGGGTCTTTTACTTCGGCGATTAAGCAGAGGATAGGGAAATTTGAGCAAGCCAGTGGGGGAACCCTGTTTCTGGACGAGATTGGGGATATGAGTCTGGAGGCGCAGGCCAAGGTGTTGCGGGCCTTGCAGGAAGGAAAGATTACCCGTGTGGGTGGAGAGAAAGAGATAAAAGTGGATGTGCGGGTGCTGGCAGCTACCAATAAGAACCTGCTTGAGGAAGTGGAGGCGAAGAAATTCAGACTGGATCTTTACCACAGGTTGGGAGTGATATTGATCCATGTGCCGTCGCTGAATGACAGGAAGGATGACATACCGGTGTTGGTGGATCATTTTCTGAAGGAGATAAGTGAGGAGTATAAGCAGCCTGTGAAGGAGATGGAGCCTGCGGCGGTGAAGGCGTTGCAGGATTATAACTGGACTGGGAACATCCGTGAGCTTAGGAATGTGGTGGAGCGGTTGATAATACTTTCGGAGAAGAAGATTACGAGGAAGGATGTGGAAGATTATATACTCTAAAAGTTAGTCGGTCAGCAGGAAAGCTATAGGATAACCTGATAAATTATATATTTACAGGGTTAAATACCCTCTCGTGCGCGTAAGTTTTCTGTTGTTGATATTGGCGATTTCTGCTATTGAAGCAAAAAGCCAGACTGTTATTAATAAATATGCAGCGGTACTTTCCCGTGATGCTTGCCAAAATATTATCAATGTAGACGCGGCTACAGATTTCGCTGTAGGTGATACCATATTGATGATACAAATGAAAGGCGCTACTATAGATGTGTCGAACACTGCAAGCTATGGTAATGTGACATCCTACAATGGAGCTGGTAATTATGAGTACAACATTATTGCAGCAAAAAATGGCAATGCGCTTGAGTTAAAACACACTGTCGTAAAGCAGTTTGATATACCTGCAGGAAAAGTACAGATAGTGAGAGTACCCTATTTCCCCTCCTATTCAGTAACTCAGCCGCACACTTGCGCACCCTGGGATGGCTCGAAAGGTGGTGTTTTTGCGATCAATGTTGCAGGAAACATAGACCTGCAAAACACAATAGATGTTTCATCCAAAGGTTTTAGAGCTGCTGCACTGGTCTATTACTCAAGTACCCCCTGCTCCGAGAATGGGTTTAAGTATGATGATAGTCCAACTACACTTGCGGCATTGAAAGGAGAGGGTATATATGATCCTGCGTATGGTGAAACAAATGGTAGAGGTGCTAACGCCAATGGCGGTGGCGGTGGCAACACCCATAATGGTGGTGGTGCTGGTGGCGGCAATGGTGGTTCCGGGGGGCTTGGAGGGAAAGAGAGCCCGGTTTGTTTTCCGCCGCTGGCAAATGGCGGGGTAGGAGGGAATGCCTTGCCTTACACAAACTCAGCCAATCGCATCTTTCTTGGTGGCGGTGCAGGCCAGGGACATGCTAATAACGCTCATGGTAGTACAGGTGGTAATGGTGGAGGTATAATCATCATAAATGCACAATCGGTTTCGGGGAATGGCAACAGTTTACTCGCAAATGGCGGAAATGGTGGAAGTTGTCTGGGAAATTGCTGGGATGCTCAACCTGGTGGCGGAGCAGGAGGAACAATACTGATAAGTGCTCAAAGTTACTCCTCTCAGGTGATAGTCAGTGCAAATGGTGGCGATGGAGGAAGTCTTTCGAATGGGAATGCAACAGGCCAGAATGGAACTGGCGGCGGCGGCGGCGGTGGTGTAATCTGGATGAGTTCAGGTTCGGTGCCCGCAATGGTAAGTACTTCTGTTAATGGTGGAGCAAAGGGATTATTTCTCACGAATTCTAATGATTCATGGGGAGCTACAGACGGGCAGGCCGGGCAAGTAATAAATAGTCTTCAGCTTCCCCAACTAAACAGCCTTTTCGTGGGGAATCAAATAAATGTGGACTTTACAGCCGCTGCGGGTTCAAACTGCCTGGAGCGTGTTTTCACTGATATCACAACCACTACATCTTCCGGTATTATTTCCTGGCATTGGAACTTTGGAGGGTTGGGTACCTCCACACAACAGAATCCCTCCTTCACTTTTCCGGGACCCGGCACATATAATGTTTCACTCATAGTTACAGATGGCAATGGGTGCAAAGACAGTGTGACGAAACCAATCACTATTGCGCCATCGGAGTTTGCTACTGCGGGCGGTGACACCACAATTTGTGCAGGCGTACAGGCGAATATCTGGGCTGCTGGTGGCGTCAGTTATAGTTGGTCCCCTGCATATGGATTAGCCACTCCCAATGCTGCTTCTACTGCTGCATATCCTGCCACAACTACCAACTATATAGTTACAGTCACTGACGCTACCGGCTGTATTGATCAGGATACAGTTACTGTAACTGTATTACCTGCTCCAAGTGTAAGTGCAGGGAGTGACACTACGGTGTGTAAAGGAAGCTCTATAACACTAGTTGGTTCAGCAAATGGGCCATTTTCCTGGCAGCCTGCGTCAAGATTTCCTAATCCTTTTGCACCAACACAAACCGTTACCGTAAACGACACGAGTTATTTCTCCTTAGTATCTACAGGAGCAAATGGTTGTATCGGTGCGGACACGGTTGCTGTATATGTCTTTCCGGATCCAGTATTCGCAGTTACTCCGCCATCTGCAACGATTTGCAAAGGGGATACACTCAACCTGATGGCTTCTGGAGGATCAACTTATTTGTGGAGTCCGGGTGTTGATATTTCGGATGTCACTTCGGCTACTACTACTGTATATCCAACAGACAACCAGACCTATTTTGTACAAATAACTGATACAGTCTGTCATTATGCAGACACACTTGAAATCCGGGTGTCGGTCGAGCTAAGTCCTGAACTGACTCTTACTAAGAGCAATGACATCACCTGTGATGTGGCCAGTGCGCAACTGGGGGCGCGAGGTGCATATAAATACACATGGTTTCCTGCAGCCTCGTTGTCGAACCCCTTAATTCCAAACCCGGTGACTACAACCCGCGATACCAGATGGTACTATGTCACGGGGGAAACGTTGAATGGATGCAAGTCTCTGGATAGTATTCAAGTAAAGGTTGATTTCTCTGAGTCGGAGAAAATATTTGTACCAGATGCCTTTACACCTAATGGCGATGGGAAGAATGATTGCTTCAGCGTGAAGTTTGCGGTCCCCACTGAAAGCTTTTATCTGGCGATCTATAACAGGTTCGGTGAACTGGTTTTCGATAGTCGTGACCGACTGGATTGCTGGGATGGCAGGCATCGGGGTGTCCTGCAACCATTGGGCACGTACTATTATTACTACCAAATTCGCACGGAAGGGTGTGGTGAAATCTTCGGTAAGGGTGATGTACATTTGCTCAGGTAGCATATTACGTTCCGACATTGAAGCTGTACCCCCTGATTACTGCCAAACGACTGCTTGAAGAAGTAGTTATGTTCCCGTTTGTTCTTGTGGGAAAAGCTATTGCCAGCTTGAAGCCTCTGCGAGAGGAGTATGACATCTTCATGCTTCTGCCGACTTATGGCATTGGTGGTGCTGAAAGAGCGAATGGTGCCGTGGTTGATGCTGTAAGTGATCAGAAGACTATTATTTATTTCACCCGACATTCTCCGAATGATGGGTTAAGGCACCTCTTTGATCGTCCGCATGTGAAGATGGTAGACATAAGCAGGTATACCGACAACAAGTGGATTTACTTTGCGAATTTTATATACAGAGGCATATGTGCTTACCACATTAATAGGCAACGCAAGGTGCCGGTGGTCTTTAACGGACAGTGCAACTTTGCGTACAAGCTCTTTCCGCACTTGAAAAAGGAAGTGCTGAAGACTGAGCTTATCCATACTTCAGAGAGGAAGTTTTCGTGGGTGACTTTTCCATATGTCCCGTTTATAGATCACCGGGTGATGGTAGCAGACAACATCATCAATCAGCACCTGGAATATTACAGGGAACTTGGTATTGACAGTAAATACGACAAAAGGATAAGTAAGATATTCTATACTATTCACGTGCCGGACGACCTGCCTGCAAAGGCGGAGGATGGAAGACTCAGGGTTTATTATGCAGGGCGGGGTGGATACCAGAAGAGGCTGGATGTTTTGTTCGAGATCATTAGGAGGATACAAGCCGAAGCATTGCCTGTGGATGTACATCTGGCGGGAAGCTTTAGGGATGAAATACCAGAGGATATTTTTCAAGCGGTGCAATGGCATGGGCAGATTTCTTCTACTGAAGAAATGTATGCACTTCATAAGTCGATGGACGTGTATCTGCTCACCTCAAGGTTTGAAGGATTTCCGCTGGCCATCATGGAAGCAATGAGCTGTGGAGTAGCAATAGTGGCTACTGCAGTAGATGGGATACCTGAGCATATAAAGGATGATGAGAATGGCCTGTTGATACGCTCGAGGGAAGATTATGAGATTGTAGAGGAAGGGTTAGCGCATATTAAGAAGCTGTTGGGGAATCAGCAATTGAGACGACATATTGCAACGACTAACCACAATTATGCAAAGAAGTATTTTGGGAGGGAGGTTTTCGTAAGTTCATATAGAAGGTTATTCAGACTAGATTAAACTTTCACATGGGTATTGTTTTCCGGCAATCTATAAAAACATCTATTGTCACGTTTACCGGGGCTGCGCTCGGGGCGGTGACGATGTACCTGGGGATGAAGCTGATACCGGAGCAGGAGTGGGGATTCAGGAACAACCTGAACAACCAGGCTGTGGTGGGTGGGCAGGTGTTTTTGCTGGGATTGCATAATACGCTGAGCGTTTATATCCATAAGTATAACTACCAGGATAAGCGTAGGGCGGCATTGATTACGATGTCGTTTGTGCTGCCTTTCCTGGTGACGACGGTGGCGGCATTGCTGTTTTTCCTATTGAAGCCGCAGATTTTGCAGCTTTTCCAGGAGAGAGATATTCCTTTCGTTAGTAAATACTATTACCTGGTGCCGCTGAATGTGCTGTTTCTTTCGGGGGTGTACCTGTTTGAACAGTACCTGATCTCGGAGCTGAAGGTGGCTAAGGCTACTTTTAACAGGGAGATTGTGCTGAGGGTGCTGAACCTGGTGCTGATACTATCGTATGTTTCCGGGTATATAGATTTCGAAGGGTTTATTGTGGGGACGGTGGCGGTATTTCTGGTGCCGCTGGGGATAGCGTACTGGTTTTCGAGGCAGACGGGAGGTTTTCAGCTATCGCTGAACTGGAAAGTGTTTAATAAGGAGGAGCGTAAGAAGCTGGTGGACTTTTCGGGGTATCACTCGCTCATTAATATTCAGGGGAATTTGATGGGCTTTCTGGACGCGCTGATGCTGCCGGTGCTGGCGCCAGCGGGGCTGGCGATCGTGGGTGTGTATATGGGTGCTATTCTTATTGCTTCTTTTTTGCAGATACCATTCAGGGCGATGCAGAATGCGACTTTTCCTATTCTGGCACAGGCGTTCAGGGACAATGACAGGGCGAAGATCCAGGATGTGTTTAACAGGTCGTCTATAAATATTCTGATTGCGTCGTTGGGGTTGTTTGTGTTGATTGGCTGTCAGATGGACAAGATCACCCAGACGCTGCCCCCGATTTATGAGGCGCTGACGCCGTTGTTCTTTATTCTTTCGATAGGGCGGCTGGTGGACATGGCTACGGGGATGAATGATCATGTTTTGAGTATCTCTAATCTGTACCGGTATAATTTCTGGTTTTCGCTGTTGTTGCTGGTGATGCTGTTTGTGTTTAACCTGTTGCTGATACCGATTTATGGAGTGTATGGGGCGGCGTGGGGTAGTTCGGCGGCGGCGGTGGTATTTAATGTGATGAAATTCTGGATTGTGAGGCGGAAGCTGCAGCTGCAGCCGTTTTCGGTTCAGACACTGAAGGTGGTGCTGGCGGCTGGGGTGAGTTTTGTGATTGGGTGGTTTTTGCCGGAGATGATTAATTTCTGGGTGGATATTGTGTTGCGCAGTGGGATAATCATGGTGGTGTTTGTGGGGATGTTGATATTCCTGAGGCCATCTGCGGACCTGAACAGCTACCTGGCATCGGCGGTGCGAAGCCGGCGGTTGTTTTAGGGGCTGTGGAGGTCTATTGCAGGCCTATTGCAGGCCTATTACGCGCCTTTTACTGGCCTATTACGTTTTCTTGCGGGAATTTGGGGAGGAAAGGGAGTGTATTGAGCCGGAAACTTCGTGTAAATGGGTGGTTGGGAGGCTATGCAGAGAGGAGTAAAGGTGGGCTGACGAAAAAAAGATTGAGTTTTGATGCTGATTATCAAGCAGTTATAGAAACACCCTAAAAATTACTAATAATTTTTTTGGGTGAATGATTTGCTCCCTCTACCTTTGCAGTCCTTAAAAAAATCAGGCGGCAATGGGTTGTTCCTCACTCAACCACTGCGTCTAACAAATTAAGAGTAAAATTATTCAATAAGAGATGAGACACCTTAGTTTTAAAACACAATCGGCTAACGAGAAGATAGTAAAGCGCGATTGGTACGTGGTAGATGCTACCAACCAGACACTGGGTCGTATGACGTCGAAGATCGCTACTGTTCTTCGTGGGAAGCATAAAGCATACTACACACCCCATTTTGATTGTGGTGATTATGTGATTGTAATCAACTCCAATAAAGTTGTTCTTACCGGTAACAAGATTGATGATAAGGAATACCTGACTTATTCGGGATATCCCGGAGGTCAGAAGTCGGCTACTGCCCGTATCCTGCTCAACACGCGTCCTAATGTGGTTATTGAGCGTGCTGTGAAAGGTATGCTGCCTAAGAATCGCCTTGGTCGTGCTATGTACAAGAAGCTATTTGTGTATGAAGGTGCTGAGCATCCTCATAAGGCACAGCAACCGAAAGAATTTAAATTCTAATTACACCATTTTAAAAACACCATTCGATTATAAATGGAAAAGCAAAAAAATGCCGTTGGTCGCCGTAAGGAAGCTGTAGCTCGCGTGTATATGAGCAAAGGCACTGGCAACATCACGGTAAACGGGAAAGAATACAAAAATTATTTTCCGCTCATGTACCTGCAGAACCAGGTTGAGCTTCCCCTTAAGACTATTGATGCTTTAGCTGCTTATGATGTAGTAGTTAATGTAAACGGTGGCGGTCCGAAGGGACAGGCTGAGGCTATTAAGATGGGGATTGCGCGTGCACTTTGTGATGTGAATCCTGAGTTTCGTCCTTTGCTGAAGAAAGAAGGTCTGATGACACGTGACCCACGTTCTGTAGAGCGTAAGAAATTCGGTAAGCGCAAAGCACGTCGTAGCTTCCAGTTCTCTAAACGTTAATTGCTGGGTAGCACCCTTTATATTCTTAACCAACAAGAAAAAATTACAATGGAAGAAAATAAAAGCCTACACCAGCAGTTATTGGAAGCTGGTGTGCACTTCGGCCACTTGAAGAAAAAGTGGAATCCAAAGATGCTCCCATACATCTTTGCTGAAAAGAATGGTATTCATATCATAGACCTCAACAAGACTATCGATGGTCTGGACGAGGCTGCTGCTGCCCTGAAGTCTATTGCGAAGAGCGGTAAGAAGATCATGTTCGTAGCTACCAAGAAGCAGGCGAAAGAGATTGTTGCAGAAGCTGCTGCTACAGTAAACATGCCTTTCGTTACGGAGCGTTGGTTGGGTGGAATGCTCACTAACTTCCAGACTATCCGTAAGAGCGTGAAGAAGATGCAGACTATCGAAAAGATGCTGCAGGATGGTACGATGGATAGCGTGACCAAGAAAGAGCGTTTGACTCTGAGCCGTAGCAAGGAGAAGATGGAAAAAGTTCTTGGTGGTATCTCTAACATGAGCCGCACTCCGGCAGCGCTGTTTATTGTGGATATTACCCATGAGCACATTGCGCTGGCAGAAGCTAAGCGTCTGGGTATTTCTACCTTTGCTATGGTGGATACAAACAGCGATCCTTCGAAGGTTGACTTTGCGATTCCTGCGAATGATGATGCTACGAAGTCTATTGCTATCATCACCAACTACCTGACTGCTGCGATCATGGAAGGACTGCAGGAGCGTAGCGAGGTGAAGGAAGAAGATTCTTCTGAAGAGGCTACTGAGAGGATGCGTGGACTGGATATTGATGAAGAAGGCGATAAAGACAAAGGCGAGCGTCGTGGACGTGGTGCCGGAGCTGGTCGTCAGGGTGGCGGAGGCCGCACTGGTGGAGCAGGACGTGCCCGTACGGGTGCGGGTGCAAAGCGCTAGTCTTTTAACCAGATATAAATTTGGTAAGAAGCCCCGATCTGTTCGGGGCTTTTGCTTTGTGGGTGGCGAAAGGTGTGCAGGAGGGGAGCGGAGCAAAGCGTGTTGAGTGGTTTAGTTTTTTAACCTGTGAGACTGGGGTGATTGCGTTATTTTTACTGTTATGAGTGAAGGCGGAGGCAAGCCGGTATTTCAGAAGCGGATTTTCTGGGATGTAGATTTTGAGAATCTCGACTATGAGAAGCGGGCGGCGTTTATAATTGAGCGGGTGTTTGAAAGGGGGGATGTGCAGGATATCCGTAATTGCAGGAGGTATTATGGGGATGAGCGGATCAGGGAAGTGTTGGTGAATGCGAAGTGGCTTACTCCTAATACGGTTTATCTGGCTTCTGCTTTATTCAATAATGGTTTAAATGATTACAAATGCTTCAGAGAAGCGCGATCGAACCCGGGACACTGGCGCTATTAAAAAAGGTTGCGTCCATACCCGAACTGAATAATTTCTCTTTGGTAGGCGGCACAGCACTGGCGCTGAGGTATGGACACAGGCTATCTGTGGACCTTGATTTCTTTTCTACGACTGAATTTCAGAATGAGGTGATTATCCAACTTCTGGAGCAGAATTTTCCAACATTCACTTATAGGAACTCGAACAACCCCATTGGTGTGTTTGGATTTATCGATGACGTGAAAGTGGATTTTGTAAAGCATCATTTCTTCAAGCTCATAGACAATCTGGAGGTAATTGAGGGTGTAAGGATAGCGGGAGATCGTGATCTCATGGCGATGAAGGTTTTTGCTATTCTGAAACGTGCTGTGAAAAAAGACTTTTGGGATATAGCCGAGTTGCTGAAACATTATACGGTGCAGCAATTCATCGAAGCTTATCAGGAAAAGTACCCCAACAATCAGATGTTGATTTCGATATTTCGATTCCACATGCACTCACCTACTTTGCCGATGCCGAGGAAAGTGAAGAGCCGGTGAGCCTGAAAGGGCAGACCTGGGAGGAAGTCAAGCGATTTATTCAGCAGAAGGTAAATGACTACCTAAAATAGTGTTGTTTCTTTGGGGGGCGTCATATAAATGCTTTTCTAAATTTTGCCCTTTGCTTATAATTCACGAATTTTGCACCTCAATTTTTAAAAAACAGAATATACAATGAGCGCAACAATATCTGCAGCAGAAATAAATAAGCTGCGTCAGCAAACAGGCGCCGGCATGATGGATTGCCGCAAAGCACTTACTGAGACTCAGGGCGATTTTGAAGCCGCTATCGACTGGCTGCGTAAGCAAGGCCAAAAAGTAGCAGCAAAACGTAGCGACCGTGAAGCCAAGGAAGGTGTGGTAATCGCAAAAACCACTGCTGACAACAAGACAGGCCTTATCGTATGCGTAAGTTGCGAAACAGACTTCGTGTCTAAGAATGCAGATTTCGTTGCTTTCACTCAGTCTATTGCTGATGCAGCAGTGAGCAACAACGTGAAGAGCATTGAGGAGCTGAATGAAGTTTCGATCAATGGTGCTAAGGTGTCTGATATGATCAACGATAAGCTTGCTGCCATCGGAGAGAAGATCGGAATCGTAGCTTTCGAAAGAGTAGAAGCTGAATACGTTGCTGCCTACATTCACGGTGCAAACCGCATTGGTGTGCTGGTGGGAATGAACAAGGAGGCTGAGGAAGCTGGTAAAGATGTGGCTATGCAGATTGCCGCCATGAACCCGGTAGCACTCAACGCCGATAGCGTACCTGCAACAGTTGTAGAAAGGGAAAGAGCGATTGTAATGGATACTATGCAGAACGATCCTAAGATGGCTGGTAAACCTCAGGATATGATTGCCAAGATTGCCGAAGGAAAGCTGAATGCGTTCTTCAAAGAGAACACCCTGCTTGCACAGCCTTTCGTGAAGGATGCTTCAAAGTCGGTGGCTGATCACCTGAAGAGTGTAGGTGATGTAACTGTTACTGAATTCAAGCGTGTAGCGGTTGGATAGTACTTCAACCTGAACGATATAACAGGAGCCTGCAGCAATGCAGGCTTTTTATTTGTACTTGTGGATGGCAAAGATAGAAGTGAAGGTATGCTGTAAGGAGGTCGATGAAATAGATCCCTTTCCTTCATTCATGCCGTTTTTACAGATCAAGTATCACTTGCATCATATTCCCCGCTCCTCGGACCAGAATCTTTATTCGAGAGGTGCGAGGTTGTGGCCCCTGCCTCGAAGCCGTCCACCATTTTCCTACGGTATTCCTGCATGTATGCCCTCAGCTCCAGGCGTTTACCTTCCCCCAGGCCGGAATTATCCGCAATTCGGTTTTCAAGCGCAACAAGCTCGGCGTCCAGGTCTCCGGGATGTTGGTCCCTGATCTGTTTGGCCTCCGCAATAAATCTGTCAAATAGTATTTTAACGTCTGGCATCACAGCAGTTTCTACTTGATATAAAAAAAGCGCCAGATACTAAACGAAGGGAGGGTCGTGTACTGACCGTCCCGGGATTCACTTACCTTTATATCACAGATCCCTAAGTGCTATGAGTTTCAATGAAAAAGCCTTCCAATCGCGCTATGACGGCCACCTGTTTTCCGCGGTTTTTTGAAATTCGGGAAAAAATCGGCTGAAAGTATTGATTTTACTGGATTGCTATTTTTGCTTTGGGTGTCCCAGGCAAAGAAACTGCAATGTTCATTAGGAGAAAGACTAA
>JAFAAT010000241.1 GCA_023426425.1 Bacteroidota bacterium
CCCTTCAATAGTCTTCCTGCAAACAACCTGCCCCAGCGCATTAGTCAGCACTAGCATCGACCCCCTTAGCTCCTCCATAAATTCAACAGTGAATTTCCCGTCTGTCGGATTAGGGTAAATCCTAAACCCGTCGTCAATATCGGCGTTCACCACGTTCAGGCCCTCAGGTTTGAGCTTCTGAATGAATACATCCATACTGCCTATGGAAGTGAACTGATAGATGGCAGCCGAAGGATCGAAATCTGCAGTACCCTCGAACACACCTGTGCTGTACACATTCCCGATGCCATCCACGGCCAGCGATTTACTGATTACATTATGGGTTCCGGCCAACTGCGCTGCCCAGGTAAGATCTCCTGCTGAGTCCAGCTTGCTGATGTAGGAACCACCTCCGGGAGGAGAAGTAAGATTAGTGATGCCCGGGCCGGGATCCATGTCTTTTGTGCCATGAAACATACCCGTACTGTACAGATTGTAACTATCGTCCACTGCAAGCGACCAGCAAAGCGAAGCACCGAATTGCTTTGCCCAGAGGTTGTTTCCCGCGGCGTCGAATTTATAGATTGTTGTACTGTCGTTCAGATCGTCACCTGCCACATAGGCATTGCCCGCATTGTCTAGCACGACGCTGTAGCCTGTGCCACCTCCCACCTGGTTTGCCCAGAGAAAATCACCCGAAGCATTTAGCTTGCTCAGGTAGATATCCGTCAACCCGCTTGTATGGGCAGGACCGGCAAGATCGTAGCTTCCCGCACCCGGATCGAAATCCACAGTTCCGTTAAAAAAGCCTGTGGTATACACATTGCCTCCACTGTCGACAGCGATGCCGTAACCTGCCTCAAAACTTGTCCCTCCCAGCTGCCTGGCCCACACCAACGTCCCTGAGGAATCAAGCTTGCACACGAAAATATCTGTGCTGTAGGCTCCCCTGGTCATCCCGGGAATAAGTGTAGATACGCCTGCTCCGGGATCGAAATCAGTGGGACCGTCAAAAGAACCGGTGGTATATACATTGCCGCTACCATCTACTGTGATTGAATTCGCATAGACGGGGTATGGGAAGATCTGTGAGGTCTGTCCCACTCCAAATTTTACAGCCCAGCGAAAATTGCCTGAGGCATCCAGTTTGCAGATGAAGGCATCGGTGGAAGAGGATGAAGTCAGTTGAAATGTGCCGGGTCCGGGGTCAAAATCCGTAATGCCCAGGAAAGCCCCGGCGATGTAGACATTGCCCTGGTCATCTGCGGCTATATCATAGCAATATTCTGAGCCGCTGCCGCCAATCTGTTTCGTCCAAAGCAGGTTGCCCGCGCTATCCAGGCTGGAGATAAAGACATCTGTATTGCCTCCTGAGACCAGGTTGTTTGTTCCCGGTCCGGGGTCCAGATCCATTGTATCCTGAAAATTACCGGCACTGAACACATGGCTATTGCGTCCGACTGTTATTGCAGTACCCTCGTCAGCATCTGTGCTGCCAAACTGCCTGGCCCAGTCCAGGGATTGGGCGTAGGTGTTGATGGTGAAGCACAACGAAATAAGTAGGCAACTGAGTCTCGTACCTGCAATCTGGAGGAATATTTTTGAAAGAGGCATGGCTGGTAGTTGAGGATGGGTGATGTTATGTAAGACAAGGAATTTGGAAATGAAGTTTGCCGGATGCACCGCAGGCGAGTATGGAAAATTACAAAGCAGTTTGAATCTGTTTCCAAGAAACTTTTGAAAAAAGAATATTCATAAAAGAATTTGGAGAATTCTGTTGCCTGCCTATCTTTGCAATCCCTTTAGCAACAGGGACTGATGCAAGGGGAAGTTCTTAAAAGGAAGCATAGCTCAGCTGGTTCAGAGCATCTGCCTTACAAGCAGAGGGTCCGCGGTTCGAATCCGTGTGCTTCCACTTGATAGTCAAAGGGTTTCAGACGAAAAATCTGAAACCCTTTTTTCATTTACCCTTATTTACCGACCGGGAGATTTTAAAGTGGCGACCGCTTTCCCCCCCCCTCTCTGCACTCACCTCCTATCTCACCATTACCTTCCCTACGAACTCCTCGTCTCTGCTGTCTACTAACAGCTGGTACGCGCCCAACGGCAAATCCCGTACGGGCATAATTAATCCCGAAGAACCGGCCGCAGCTACTACTGTCCTGATCTTCCGTCCGTTCATATCAAACAAACTGGCAGTGACTGCATCAACAGTGGCCTTGAAGTCCACCACCACCTCATTGCTTGCAGGGTTTGGATACAGCTCAACTGACATGGCCTTCTTAACACCTTTGACAGATGTCAGAACAGCCTTGGGTACAAACCGGTAGACTGTACCTTCCTCAGGCACACCCAGTAGGTTCGGCACATTCAGGTTCAAGACTGAATCGATTGAAATATTAGGTGGCAGGCCCGTCACCTGCATCTTCTCATACATTTTGGAGAAGGTCATGTTCGAATACCAGATGCCGGCATAGATACCGGTCAGAGGATCATTATATCCCGAAGCGTTATTTGCCGAGCGTGGCCCATACCTGAATTCGATCACGCCGGTCTCCTGGTAGAGCCACATCTGCACGTTGAAATAGTTGTTTGCTGGTCCGCTGTCTATCCTCAGGTTCTTCCACTGGATTTTAAGTATCTTCTTGCCTGCCGCACCCTGAAATGTATATGACACCTTAGAGCTGTTGTCTATAAGCGAAATCGAGTCCGTATACAGACAGTCGAAAATGGCAAAGCCAGTGTCTATGCCTACGTACACGCGACCATTTGGAAATGCAAACAGGGTCCTATTTGTGGTGTCAAAAGTCCACGGATTACCAAGCAACGGCAATAACTCCCCGGTCACAGCAGGAATGTGAAAATACCCGGAGTCGAAAGTCAGCGCAGTAATGTTGGAGTCTCCCGTGAGCTCCACATAGGGCGCAGTAGTTTGTTTAAAAACGCAAAGGTTGTTAGCTGCTCGTGATGCCGTCGCGCAATAGAGGATACAGGCAAGTGCCCAAATCAGTGTAAGTCTGTTTTTCATTTATTGGTGTTTTTAAGTGCGTTGTATTGGCTGCATCCTTTTGCAGCTTCAGAAAGCAAAGCTATCCTGACCCGTATGCTAGCGAGTCATGTGGGTGTAACTACATCCTTAACTATCCTTAACTATCTTTAAAAGATACCTAAGGCAGGAACGAGCAATGCAAAGCAGCCTACCGCTATTCTAGAACTGGAAATGCCGGCTGCTGCATCAGGACATACAATTTGAACAGCATTGTTGAAAATAAACGCGCAGCGTTATACAAAAGGATAGGCAGAGGTTAAAGAAAGCTATCGTTTCAGAAGACCCTGAGCCGAATAACTGGTCTAATCGGCTCAATTTTTCCAGTTTTTTTGAGCCGATTAGAACGATCTAATCAGCTCATGTACTACTGCTGGCAGCTCCCTTCTACGAAATTCTACGTCAAAGGCATACACAAATTTAGTCAGTGGTTACTCTAGTGCCAGAGCCAAACTGGCTATGATATGACTGAGCTTTACCCATTTACAGGATAAAGACTCCTGGCCCAGCCACCCCTCTCCTACTTCCCCAATCTCGCCCTGCGCATCCTGATCGCCGCGAGAATGAAAAACAATGCAAGCACTCCCCAGAAGATTCCGTTTTCACGCGCCTCCTCAAAGACCAGCAGATAAATCAGCACTATGCACACGATTGCTGTGGCAATATTGAGGAGTTTGTTAATGTTCATAGCCTCAAATTATACATTCCTCTCCTGATTTCACAGCCCAAGCCACTCCATTGACTTAAGTCAATGCCCTTTCTTATCAATTGTCAATGGCCAGGGACTCGCACCGGTATAGCTTTGCAAAGGATCTGGAAAAGATATCAGCCTCGACTAATAAAGCTAAAATAGATGACTATGGAAAACAAGACGATCAATCCGATGATGTGTGATGTGGAAACAGGTATGTGTGCGTTACCGGAATCTGGAGTTACTGACAGCACCCTCCAATCATCTCCTTCAGAAAAACCGCTGAAGGTAATTTACTTCACCGACCCGATCTGCTCCACCTGCTGGGGCATCGAACCACAACTGCGCAAACTTAAGCTCGAGCATGGGCATCTGCTCACCATTGAATACCGCATGGGAGGACTCTTGCCTGATTGGGACTACAGCAGCGGGGGTATCAGCAAACCCTCAGATGTGGCTACTCACTGGGACGAAGTCAGCGCACACTACGACATGCCCATAGACGGCGATGTCTGGCTTGAAGATCCCCTATACTCCTCCTATCCTCCATCAGTGGCAGTAAAAGCTGCGCAGATTCAGGACGGAGAAAAAGCGGTAAGCTTCCTAAGGAGAATCCGCGAAATGGTCTTCCTGGAAAAGAAGAACATCACACGACGCGAACACCTGCTGGACGCAGCGAGTTATGCAGGACTGGACGTGAACAAATTTGAGTGGGACCTGGGCAACAGCGCCAACGATAGATTCCAGTCGGACCTGGAAATGGCGAAGCAGTTTGGTGTGAGGGGTTTCCCTACCTTTTTCATCACGGCTGCAGCGGGTACAAGGCAAAAGATTTATGGAATCAAGCCATACGCAGTGTTTGAAAATGCGGTCACAAGCCTGCTGGATGATCCTCAGAAGACAGACTACCCTCGCGACTGGTCAGCGCTTTTTACAAGCTATCCTACACTTACCACCAGAGAATTTGCTGAGCTGAGCGACCGGTCGAAAGAAGAGAGCCAGCAACTGCTACACCAGCTGGTCTCTGAGGGGAAACTTGAACAGCAGTCCACAAAAAATGGCGTGCTCTGGAAAAGAAAATAAAATTCTACCGGCTTCCTGGTAGCTTCTATATAACGGGAGAACCATTGATGCAGATCAATGGTTTTTCTTGTCTTAACTCAATGGATTGGGATAAAGGTTGCACTAGCTTTGTATCAATCTGAATGTGACCGGAAGCCGGAGCGTTCATCAAACATGGGACTATGGAAAGGAAACAATTCATCAGACTATTAACAGGAGCAACGATCATGACATCTCTATCAGCATTCAACAGGTTCACCAGCCTGCTCGACGAGCAGGAACAGCTCATGCCCGTACTCTTTGTCGGACATGGTTCGCCTATGAACGGCATTGAAGACAACGAGTTCAGCCGTCGCTGGAAGAAAATGGCTGAAGAGATCCCTGTACCTGCCGCGGTACTGGTCATCTCTGCCCACTGGCAAAGCAAAGGCACGCGCATCACTGCGATGGACTTTCCGAAGACTATCCACGACTTTGGAGGTTTTCCCCAGGCGTTGTTCGATGTGCAGTACCCCGCCCCCGGCAGTCCGGCAATTGCCACGGAGACCCAGAAGATCATCAAATCAGTTCCGGTGGAGCTTGATCACGACTGGGGCCTGGACCATGGCGCCTGGACTATCATCAGGCATATGTATCCAAAAGCAGACATTCCTGTGCTGCAGTTGAGCATGGACTATACTAAAGACGCCCAGTATCACTACGAGCTTGCCCGTGAGCTCTATGAGCTTCGTAAGAAAGGTGTACTCATTATGGGCAGCGGCAACATGGTACACAACCTGAGGATGATAGCATGGGACAAGATGAATGTAGAGGGCTACGGCTACGACTGGGCATTGAAGATGAATGACACCTTCAAGCAACTCATTTCGGAAGGGGATCATAAGTCGCTGATCAATCCTAATCGCCTGGGCCGGGAGGCACAGCTGGCCATCCCCACTCCTGAGCATTACCTGCCACTGCTGTATACGCTGGGAGTGAAGAACGATAAGGATCCGGTGAGCTTTTTCAATGATAAAGCTGTGGGTGGGTCTTTGACAATGACTTCGGTGAGATTGGGATAGATAACGGTGGTGCTTCCGTGGCGAAAGATGTCTTTTGTAAAGCAGCAAAATCATATGTTGGTACATTGAATTTTCATAAACACTATTTGTTTGCACTTCCGGGGTGGCGATTATAAATTCGCGGCAACCAAAAAGTACACCCATGAAAAAACTGATTCTTTTTGCATTGCCAATTGTGATTCTCTCATTTGCCGGATGTAAAAAAGCCGGTGAAAAAACAAAAGAAATTATTGACGAAATCATTGCAGGTTACTGGGAATCCGTCGATGAAATGGTCATTGAAGTGAAAGAGGATGAAGCTGTGGTTGTGGAATTTGGATCCTCTCCGTTGGGCACGAATAAATCAGTCTTCAATACGGGTGATCCATTCATTAAAAACCTTTCCCGCACTGATGCAAACAGCTGGACGGGAGATGTATTGCAACCTGTGTTCGACACGGATGATAAACTGGTAAGCATTACCTACCAGCCTGCTACCCTCACTACAGAAGATAACGCAACAGACCGGACTCTTGTCGTACCCGATGCACCAGCTGAGTACCGCAGCTGGAACCCGGTGTACAATTATACGCCTCCAGTGTGCGATACTACCTCACAAGTTGTTGTCGATAATAATAATTTCGCCACCTTGTATGAAAATGGAGCGGAGGTGATAACATTCACTGCTACGCGGGTAAGATGCGGTTACAGGAGAAGAACTGTTTTGAATAAGCCTTGTTTTTACAGGATTGCGACTGATAACTTATATAGCGGATATCACAAAATTGAGCTATACTTTGGCACGAAACCGGAAGCAGGTAAATCGTACAATATTACCGACGAGATGCTGCAATTCACCCCTGAAGATGAAGTGTATGTTGTCTGGGATAGTGGTAGATTCAAAGATGGGGTTATAACTGTGACATCCGAGGGTGGCAAGCTGAAGATCAAAGCAGACCACCTGAGTTTTTCTAACTCGAATAACTCCTATTCATTCGAGATCTACGGAAATTGATCCCGATAAGGAGACGCACATAAATACAATCGAAAGAAACAGCCTGATCCATGGGCTGTTTTCTTTTTGAGACTGAAAGATCTTCCAGCGGCGTGAATTTTATGCAGACAATCAATTAAACCACGTCATGAAAAAATACAAAATCGCTGTCTTTGTGGGCAGTCTGCGCAAAGAATCATTTAACCTCAAGACAGCCAGGGCGATGATGGCCATAGCTCCTGAGTCGCTCACGATGGAAATCATCAACATTGAAGGCATTCCGATGTTTAATGAAGACCTGGAGTCTACTCCACCACCAGAATGGGTTAGGTTGAGAGAACAAATTTCCGCAGTAGATGGGGTATTATTTTTCACGCCTGAATACAATCGCTCTGTGCCAGCGGTTTTGAAGAATGTAATAGATGTGGGTTCAAGACCTTATGGCCAAAACTCCTGGAGCGGCAAGCCAGGAGGGGTCGTAAGCGTCTCGATCGGGGCTATTAGCGGCTTTGGAGCAAACCACCATCTCCGGCAGTCGCTGGTATTTGTGAACGTGCCGACGATGGCTCAGCCGGAAGCCTATATTGCGAATGCATACGAGCTATTTGATGAATCCGGCGAAGTGAAAGAAGACAGCACAAAAGACTTCCTTAAAAGTTTCATAATGGCATTTGAGAAATGGGTGCAAACCAATGCTGTGAGCCGGTAAGCGCTGATCCGTTCAGCAGGGATGTTAACCTTCTGAGAAAACCACATTGAAGACGCTTTAGACTAATGAGCGTCTTCTTTTTATCATGCTATCTAAGGAGTATCTTCCGCCGCCGGCTATCAGCAGCATCAGGTACGTGAGGATATAATGCAATCCCAGTTCCTGCTTTGAAAACGGATCATCCGCATGAATGGAAAACACAGCTACCATCATTGTAATAATCAAAGGCATTACGGCCAGCCTGGTTTTGAGGCCCAGGAGCACCAGCAGGGAACAACCCACCTCAGCCAATACAGCCAGCACCAACGACATGGTAGCGCTCATGCCAAAAACCTCTGCGAACTTTACCGGCTCTCCGGAAAACAATTTCTGCATTTTTGGAATCCCATGCACGAACATCAGCGCTGCAACTCCTACTCTTGCAATCAACAGTGCTGTATCAATCTGCACCTGGTACCGTACCGCATTAGGGCTACTGTACCCTTCTTTCTCCACTTTGGTCATGCTATAAAATCAGTCTGCAAAACTAGTACCTGCCAATCCAGCCGCCATTGACATATATCAATAAATCCCCGGCTGGTGTTTTTTTCTGTGGGCCAGGAGACCAACACCGTAGCACTACCGGCCCATTCTCAAGTTTTCCAGGTATCCTGCAAGCTCCAGCGCCCGTTGCTTGGTGAGTTGCAGCCGCCGCTCTGCTGCGACAGGTATCCACATGCTGCCACCCATATCATAGTAGAGGTTATTGGAAAACTCCAGTTCCTGGTCCCTGTATCTGATCCACTGTCGTTGCGCCGCTCGTAGTTGCTTCTTCTGATCCCCGGAAAGCACCTGCAACAACTCCTGGTAGTGCCTGTTCAGTTCCGCATCCCAAAGTACTGTAGCCTTTTGGATACACTCGCTCATGCCAATTGTCGTATGATTGGCACTGGAGTCGAGGCAGTCCTGTAGCCGCCTGTCAATCGTCAGTGTATCCGACTGTCCATGGGCTGCAGCTGTGCAAAACATGGCGATCACCACAAGTAGTGTTTTCATGTATGTCATTTGCCCGTGAGGATAACACATCCGTGCCCGGTAGACATTTGCGTGAATTTAAAGCGTTGTCTTCAATTACATACCACCGGTCGTGCTCCATAAGGGCGATCCCTACGTAGCAAACATTTACGCTAAACCGTTTATGTCCCCTGAAAGCTACCGCTCTTTAGCAAATCATTTATGTAACACCGGTCATGTCACGCACGTGCGGGACTACCGTTCTGTAGAAAATGATTTACGTAACACCAGTCGTGCGCCGTAGGGACTACCGCTCTGTAGCAATCATAACAACAAGATTGTCAGAATATAATCGGCCAGCAGGATCAATATACAACTCACCACCACCGCTGTGGTGGATGCCCGGCCGATCTCCAACGCCCCACCCTTCACATGGTAGCCATAATAGGCCGGGATGGTTGCAAAGATAAAGGCAAAGGTGAAGGCCTTCACCATCGCAAAGAAAAGATTGTAGGCCACAAAGCCCTCTGTAAGCCCTTGTTCGAATTGCTGACGGGAAAGGATCTTTGAAAACATTCCTGCCAGGTAGCCGCCCCAGATGCTCACAGCAATGGAAATGATAATCAGGCAGGGCACCATGATAAGCGCCGCTACAATCTTCGGCAACACCAGGTAGGTCTTGGTATTGATACCCATGATTTCAAGGGCATCAATTTGCTCACTGACGCGCATATTGCCCAGTTCTGAGGCAATCTTTGACCCGACCACGCCCGCAAGGACAATACATATTACCGTCGGTGAAAGCTCCAGGATTGTAGAATCACGTACAATACTGGCAATTACAGGCTTCGGCACCAGGGGGCTCACAAGCTGGTAGGCTGTTTGTACGGTAAGTACCATACCGAGGAAGATGGAAATGACCAATACGATAGGCAGGGAGCGAATGCCAATATCATTGCACTGCTCCATAAACTCTTTCCAGTACACCCTGCCATTCTCTGGTTTGGCAATACCCCCTTTGAGCATGAGAAGAATCCTGCCAAAGTGCTCCAGTACATTTTTGATCATAGCCGTTACAAATGTAAGGATACCTAAAATAAAAATCCCGTACCACATCAGTACGGGATTCCAATTATGCTAAGGCTGATTAGGCCATTTTCTTCAGTTCTTCAATTTGTGCCTCACGGTCTACTTCCTGCTGCAGCTTGTCTTTCTTATCCATATCCACCAGGACAGGAGCAGCCACAAACACAGAGGAGTACACACCCGCGATCACACCCACAAGCATGGCGAATGCAAAACCGCGTGTCACCTCACCACCAAAGATGAAGAGGATCAGAAGTGTCAGGAACACAGTTAAGGAAGTCATGATTGTACGGCTCATGGTATCATTGATCGCGCGGTTGATCACATTGATCTTAGAAACCGTTGGATTCTTCCTGAATGTCTCCCTGATACGGTCAAATACAACCACCGTATCGTTCATTGAGAAACCGATTACGGTAAGGATCGCTGCAATAAAATGCTGGTCGATCTCAAGTGCGAATGGCACCACATCCTTAAGGAAGGAGAATACAATCAGCACCACAAATACGTCGTGCACAAGGGCTACAATGGTACCCACTGAATACTGCCATTTGCGGAAACGCAGGAGTACATACAGCGAAACCGCTATGAGGGAGAAAATAGTTGCCCATTTAGCGCCCTGGATCAGGTCATCAGAGATAGTAGGAAGCACTGTCTGTGAACTTTGGATGTAATCGCCTGTAAACTTCTCGAATGAAGTACCTGCAGGAATATATCCACCGCTCGTCAGGCCTGTAAATAGGGTTTGTTGCACTTCCTGTTCAACTTCAGGACCCTGTTCCTCAATCTTGTAGGCAGTAGTGATATTAAGCTGATTGTCTGCACCAATTGTCTTTACAATAGGGTATTCACCAAAAGAGTTCTGCAGGTGTTCACGCACTTTTGCTACTTCGTGAGGCTGGTCGAAACGAATGGTATAGCTGCGTCCACCGGCAAATTCAACACCATAGTCAAAGCCATTGAAGAAGGAAGCAATACCAAGGATGAAGATGATTGTGGAGCTGATGTAAGCGTATTTTCTAAAGCCGATGAAATTGAAGTTCGCCTTTTTGAACATCGACTTCGAAACATTTGTAAAGTAGTTGAAATGGCGGCCACGTTTAGTCCACATTTCAGTAACCAGGCGCGATACCAGGATACCGCAGAACATGGAAAGCAGAAGACCGATGATCTGTGTGGTTGCAAAACCAAGTACAGGACCCAGACCAAAAATGAAGAGAATGATCGCCGTAATGAGGGTCGTAAGGTGACCATCGAGAACCGGAGCAAACGACCGTTTATAACCATCGTTCACAGCTTGTTGATAACCTTTCCCGGCAGTGAGCTCCTCTTTGATGCGTTCAAAGATCAGTACGTTGGTATCCACCGCCATACCAATGGTAAGTACCAGACCTGCAATACCAGGCATGGTAAGAGTTGCGTGAAGGGCGGCGAGAATACCTACTGTGAAAAGAACGTTCAGGATAAGGGCAATGTTTGCAACGATACCACCTGTGTTATAATACACTAGCATCAGTACGAAGATCACGATGAACGCTATTGCCAGTGACTTCATACCGGCATCAATAGACTCAGCGCCCAGTGTAGGTCCTACTACCTGTTCCTGAACAATGCGTGCAGGTGCAGGAAGTTTACCAGACTTCAGGATATTGGCAAGGTCAGTTGCTTCTTCAGCGGTGAATCCACCACTGATAGAAGTGCGGCCATTTGGAATTTCGTCGTTTACGATTGGAGCAGAATAAACTTTGTCATCCAGTACCACAGCCACAAAACGACCTTTATTGTCGCCGGTCATCTTCTTCCAGATACGGGCACCAGAGGCATCCATTTCCATAGATACTTCAGGCTGGCCGGTCAATGGATTATAGTCCATGCGTGCATCAGTCACCCTGTCACCTTCCAGGCGGGACTCTTCAGCGCCAGGAGCAGTCTTGATGGCATAAAGGCGAAGCGGAGCATTAGGATCGCGGCGAAGTTCTTTCTGCTCGGCACCATAGAGGAACTTCACATTGTTAGGGAACTTATTGCGCACCACATCCATTTGCAGGTACTTGTTCAGCTTAGCAGTGTCCTTCTTGGCGATATAACCAATCATTGGGCTTGGGTTGGATGCAAGTTCCTCAGGAATGTAGAGTACAGAGCGAATCGGATATTTCTTTTGAGCTTCTTCAGCAGCAATGGCGCTGGAGTCAGTAGAAGTACCTGTCTTTGCATCACCACCCAGCAGGGAAGTAAGACTTGCAGTATCAGCAGCGCCGGTGGTGGCAGCTGTGTCAGTGCCTGTATTTGCAGCGACTGCAGTGGCAGTATCCGTTGCGGTGGTAGTTTCTTCCTTTACGCCGGAGAGCACCTTAGCCAGTGCTTCTTCTGCACTAACCAGTGCACCATAGATCTCCTGGTTGGTGTAGGTTTCGAAGAACTGGAGTTCGGCAGTAGCCTGAAGGTAATCCCTTACACGCTCAGGGTTGCGCACACCAGCCAGTTCCACTGTGATGATCCCTTTGTTCTCATCCAGGTTCACGTTAGGCTGAGCCACACCGAAGCGGTCGATACGTGTAAGGAGTACGTTGTAAGTACGTTTAATGGCATCTCTCGACTCTTTACGGATCTTAGCCAGCACTTCTTCATTGGTAGAATTCAGCGTAATTTCCTTTTCAGAAGGCTTGGTGAACAGGTAAGCCATTTTAGCACTAGGATTAGCACTCTCGAAGGCCTGGCCAAACAATGTGACGAAGTCGGCCTGGCTGCGCGCCTTTGCAGCATTTGCATCGGTGATTGCTTTATTCAATGCAGGATCCTTAGGATTGTTGGACATGGAGCGAACGAGTTCGTCCAGGCTCACTTCCAGAGTCACGTTCATACCACCCTGGAGGTCAAGACCCAGGTTCAGTTCCTGTTCTTTCGCGTCCTGGTAGGTGTATTTCTTCAGCAGGGGCAGGGAAAAAACGGTCTCTCCCTGGAGGCTATCGGTGATCTGTTCATAGCGGGACTCGATTAACTGCTCTTTCTCGTCTCCCTGGACTCCGGGATTCGCAGCCAGCACTTCTCTTTGCGCCTGCATACGTGCTTTGTTCTCTACACTTCGTACTATCCACGTGAATGAAAGCTGATACAGTGAGATAAGGATAAGTGCTACGGTAAAAAACTTTACCAACCCTTTTAATTGCATAGGTGTCGTTGATTATTACTGGTATATGTGATTAAATCAGAGTGGGCAAAGATAGGATTTAATATAAAAAAATAAAGATTAAGCACCACTTAAAAACATATTTATTTCAGCAATCAACTATGCCGGTTTTGATAATTGTGAATTGTCAATTGTCAATTGTCAATTGTCAATTGTTAGTGAGAATGCATAATTGATAATTGATAATTGATATTCGGCAAAAATGGACCAAGCGCCTTTAATGCGGGGTAAGAACGAGGTAAGAGCGGAGTAAGAACGGGGTAAGAGCGGAGTAAGAGCGGAGTAAGAACCGAGTAAGAAGCAAGTAAGAACCGTGTAAGAACGGAATTGATAATTCACAATTTATAACGGTGGTCAAAAGCCGAGGTAAAGCCGATGTAAAGCCGACCAAAAGCCGACCAAAAGCCGACTAAAAGCCGAGGCAAAGCCCACCGGGCGTTTTTTAAATACACTTTCAGGGGTTCGTTTCTTGCCGGGTGTTTCGATACAAGTTTGAAGCTGCAACAACTAGCCTTCTGACGTCAGGCACCCACCTTAGAGTAAGATAAAGGCGAGATTAAGGCGCTATGAAGGCGCTATGAAGGCGTGTAAACACCGAGAATGGATTTTTGAACATTCTCAGGTTAAACAAAACTAACTACCATAATTCAGATGAATCTTTTATTTTTACGAATTCAGACAATTACCAGTAACAAAGATAAAAATTAAGTATGATACGTAAAGTTACGCTCCTTCTACTGGCGTGTATGGGGATGTTTGCGGTTTCGCAGGCGCAGATTTGCGGCTTCGATCAGAAACATCAGCAGGCAATGAGCCAGGACCCTGCCTATGCCCAGCGTGTGCAGCAGATGAATGCAGACCTGGAAAACATGCTCCAGTCGAACTCAAATGCGCTCATTGTGAACACCCCGAATGGACCTGTGTACCAGATTCCTGTCGTTCTTCACGTTATACATACGGGTGGCGCAGTAGGCAGCATATATAATCCCTCGGATGCCCAGCTCACTGGTATGATTGACTACCTGAACCAGGTTTATTCTGCCAGCTGGCCCGGCTATCCCAATGCAAACAATGGCGGAACACGAATTCCTCTACAGTTTGCACTGGCGCAGAGGGATCCTAACTGTATGCCCACCAATGGTATCATCCGTGTAAATGGTAGCAGCCTCGCCGGGTATGCGTCCGGAGGTATGGCTCACAATTCCTCATTAGGTGCTACGGAGGCAGCAGTAAAAAACCTGAGCCGCTGGCCTAACTCAGACTACTACAACATCTGGATAGTAAATAAAATCGATGGTGCTGACGGTCTGTCACCAGGTGTGTTTGTTGCTGGCTTTGCCTGGTTTCCAGGTGCTCCCGCAACTGTAGATGGTACTGTAATGCTTGCTTCACAGGCTAGTGCAGGTGAAAAGACACTGCCTCACGAAATTGGACACGCTTTTGCACTGTATCACACTTTCGAAGGAGATGCCGGTGGCACAAACTGCCCCACTAACACTAATTGTAACACCCAGGGCGACCGCGTTTGCGACACTGATCCACACATGCGCTCCGTGTTCAACTGTCCTGAAAATGCACCTAATTCCTGCAATGGCAACGTTCCTCACGGTACAGTAGTTCGCAATATGATGGACTATTCAAGCTGTGCTGACCGTTTCACAGCCGGCCAGAGTACCCGGATCATTAATGCACTCCTAAATGATCGTGCCGGTCTGATTAGCTCACTGGGCGCAACTCCGGTTTCAGGTATCGTCACACCGGCCTGTATTCCCACAATGGCGACTACCGGAAGCTCCACTTCCGGCCCCAGGAATGTCACCATTACGGATGCATTCGTCACTCATATGAACGTGTCGTCTTTAGGCAACACTGCCGATGGTGGTGTGTACATTGACAACACCTGTAAGCACATGGTGGACCTGACAGCCGGCAATATCTACAACTTCTCTGTAAGGACTGGTCCTCAGGCTGAAAACGTGAAAGTCTTCATCGACTACAACAATGACGGTGTGTTCCAGGCTGGTGAAGAAATATTTGCGAATGCCGGCACTACCGGTAATGAAACACATAGCTTCCAGTATACCGTACCAACAGTTGCCCAGGTCTCAAACCTGGTAAGCTGTATTCCACTTAGAATGCGCGTAGTTTCAGACCGTACTACTGCTCCAGCAGTTACTGCCTGCGGACCAATTTCCTTTGGGCAGGCAGAGGACTACACCGTGATCATCCGTGGTGGCGGACCCAGTTCCGGAGCTGTGAGTGTGAATCTGACTTCAGGAACTAATCCTTCCTGTTTTAACGCGCCTCTGGGCTTCACTGCAGTTCCCGGTGCCGGAGTAACTAATCAGACCTATGAGTGGTTTGTCAACAATGTGTCCACGGGTGTGACCACAAACACTTTTAACTCATCTACACTTGCAGACAACGACGTTGTGACAGTTAAGATGCATTTCATCGGAGCTTGCGGATTTGACAGTTCAACCTCTGTTGGTTTTGTTGTAGACCGCCAGCTAACAGTGCCGGCTTCAGTTTCAATTGCACTGACCGGCGGTACCAATCCGGGCTGTGCTGGTCAGCAACTGACGTTCACTGCCACGCCAAACAATGG
>JAFAAT010000254.1 GCA_023426425.1 Bacteroidota bacterium
CGGCCTGGAAGAACTGGGCGAGGATGCCGAAGGCAACCTGATCGTTCGCTGCGAATTCAATGACTTCGGGAACATGCAGAAGGCCCTGGAAGAAAGAGGTATCACTCCGGTATCAGCTGAGCTGGAATGGATTCCGCAGAATACTGTGGAGATATCTGAGGAACAGGCAGATGATGTGTTCAAGCTGATTGAGCGGCTGGAGCAGGATGATGACGTGCAGCGGGTGTTCCACAATATGGCATAGACAAATCACTGAGTTATAGAAGCTGCCCCTGCAAAGGGGCAGCTTTTTTCTTTTTGTACCACAATGACTAGGAGCTATTGGGGCAAAGGCAGCCTTGGGTAAGGCAGAGTCAACAGCGTGATGGAATAATATTTTTAGGCTACCCTAAAAATATTACCTTTGTCATCTAAAGCTGATCCATGAAGCAGGTTTTCCTCTTTCTGATACTGTTCCTGGCGCTGCCCCTGGTAGTCGCTGCGCAGTACACTGTCAGGGGAACTGTGACCGACTCAGGGACACCGGTGCCCTACGCGGTCGTGTCTGTTCCGGGGAGTCCGGTGGGCACTGCTACAGACAGTTTAGGTGCATTTGAGCTTAGAGGTCTGACCAGTTCGAAGGTCAAGCTTCAGGTGTCCCTGGTGGGTTACCACACTGAGAACCGGACCATAGCGCTATCTGATGGTGACAATGTGGTAGATTTTCAACTGCGTGCTGACCCGAGAACCATAGATGAAGTGGTGGTGACCGGCACAATGAAAGAAATGAGCAGGAAGGATAGTCCCATACCTGTGGAGATAGTGACAGCTAAGTTTTTCCAGAAGAACCCTACCCCCAGCCTGTTTGAATCGATTGGCATGCTGAACGGCATCAAACCTCAGCTAAACTGCAATATTTGCAATACAGGGGATATTCATATCAATGGAATGGAAGGTCCTTACACCATGATACTCATTGACGGGATGCCGATTGTGAGTAGCCTGTCGTCGGTGTATGGACTGAGCGGAATACCTAACAGTATTGTGAACAGGATTGAAGTGGTGAAAGGGCCGGCTTCCTCGCTATATGGCTCGGAGGCGATGGGTGGAATCATTAATGTGATTACGAAGAATCCCGGCAAGGCGCCAAGGATGAGCATCGATGCTTTTGGTAGTTCCTGGCAGGAGTATAATGTGGATGTAGCTTTTAAGAGCAATATTGGCAAGGCAAACCAACTGTTGGGCGTTAATTATTTCAACTATCAGCAGCCTGCGGACAGGAACAACGACGGGTTTACTGATGTGACCTTGCAGCACAGGATTTCTGTGTTTAATAAATGGAGCCTGGAAAGACGGGCTAACAGGCTTGCCTCCATGGCAGCAAGATATGTGTATGAAGACCGCTGGGGCGGGCAAATGAACTGGTCGAAAGAATGGCGGGGCAGCGATAGCATTTATGGTGAGAGCATTTATACACGCAGAGTGGAGCTGACTGGAATTTATCAGTTGCCGCTGAGAGAGAAAGTCATGACCCAGTTTTCGTATAACTGGCATGACCAGAACTCCTGGTATGGCACGACCCCATATATGGCCAGTCAGCAGGTGGCTTTTGCCCAGGCCTATTGGGATAAGCAGCTTGGAGAGCGGCACAGCCTTTTGCTGGGCAGTGCCCTGCGCTGGAACTATTATGATGATAACACCCCTGCCACCTCAACAGCTGATGGAGGGAATAACCAGCCCGCCATCACTACCCTGCCGGGAGTGTTTATTCAGGACGAGTGGACGCTGAATTCGAAGCATAAGATACTGGCGGGATACCGGTTTGACTATGACAAAAACCATGGCCCGGTGCACTCACCGAGGGTAGCATATAAATGGGCTCCGGATGCAGATAATACACTCCGTGCGAGCTTTGGGACGGGCTTCCGGGTTGTGAATCTCTTCACTGAGGACCATGCGGCGCTGACTGGTGCGAGGGAAGTGGTGATTGCGGATGCCCTGCTGCCCGAGCGCTCCTACAATGGCAACCTGAACTATGTACTTCGCAAAGCCGGGGAGCACTTCTTTGCCAACCTGGATGTGACGGGATTCTACTCCTATTTTACGAACAAGATTGTGGGAGACTTTGTAAGTCACCCTGACAAGATCATCTATGAAAACCTGGAAGGGTATGCGGTGTCGAGAGGTGTTTCGGTGAACCTGGATTTCAACTTCACGAATGGCTTGAAGCTGCTGGCTGGAGCTACTTTTATGGATGTGTTTCAGGCGGAGAAAGATGAGGATGGAGCGCTGCAGAAGAACCGGCAAATGTTTGCGCCGGAGTGGAGCGGCAACCTGGTGGCAAGCTATGCATTCAGGAAGGGATGGACGGTGGATCTGACTGCCAACTGGTATGGTCCGATGCGGTTGCCGATTCTCCCGAATGATTTTCGTCCGGAATATTCACCGCTGCATTGCCTGGCGAATGTGCAGGTGACGAAGAAAATCAGCCCATCGCTGGAAGTGTATGGCGGAGTTAAGAACCTGCTGAACTTTGTACCAAAGCATCCCAAAATGCGGGCATCTGACCCATTTGACAAAGAAGTGAACGATCCGGTGGGAAATCCCTATGGGTATACATTTGACCCGAGCTATAATTATGCGCCGCTGCAGGGGGTTAGAGGATTTGGCGGTCTGAGGTGGATGCTAAGATAGCGGGCGGTCAGTTGCGGGACTTCCGTTTGAAGGCAGGGGGATTTTTGCTCCGGTGCACTGAAATCTGGCCAGCCGTTGACCGGGCAGCAACACCCTTTCTGGGGGAACCCTGCAGGTGTCCTGGGGGAGCTCAGGGGATGCATTCGCGATACTTTTGCGATGCTTTTGCGATGCCTTTGCTCCCATTCGGGGCCGGCTGCGCCCATCTGACCCAGCCGGCCGGGGATTAATAGATTTTAAGGAGAAAACCTTTGCCTGATAATTATTCAGGAATAGGGATTGTGACCTCTACCCTTCTGGCCGGGAACTGGTTGCGGTAGGTGCGGTATTGCAGTTCGGGGCGGGTGTTAAGGTCTACATCCTGGAGCACCTGGACCCTTGCGGTGTTCAGGTCGACGCCATTCAGGAAGGTGGGAGAGGTGGTGGAGCTGATCCATTGACCATCCTGCCAGTAGACGTATCCGCGGTTTGGATCGTAGAAAGTGTGGTAGTCCTGGAAGTAAACATGGCGATCGTTGCGGTAGCCATGAGCCGGAGCCCAGGAAGGAGGGCCCTGCCTGCGATCGGCCTGGGCACGCTCGGCCCGTTCCCATGCGCGGCGGGGTTTCTTCTTAACGTCACCATCCTTGTCGACCTTGATCTTGCGGCCATCTCTCATTTTGAGCTTTGTATCTCCATCATTATCAACCTTTAAAGTACCCTCGGGCGAGTCAATTCGCATGTCGCCATCGTTGTCGTGCTGCACGTTTGGTGTGGCGGGGGTATTGCTTCCCTGGGCATGGGCCGCAACGGAGAGGCAGAATAAGGGGAAAGCGAGGATTAAGTATTTGAGTTTCATGAAATAGAATTTTTTATTTGAGGCAGGAAAATGGTGCCATTGGGAGATGTCTACACTTAGAAAACCTGGCTGCAAAAGGAAATCTGGCGCTGAAGAGTGGTATATTTGAATAAAGCTCAGAAATGAAAATGACGACGCTTTTGCCGGGATTGCTTTTGGGATTGGCTGTTTTGAATAGCTGCGATATGCCGGAATGTGAGAACCACAATCCTGTCTTTGCGCAGTATAATCCTGAAGACGAACCCTATAAGGCTGAGCTGGCAAGGCAAATAGAGCGACGAGGGCAGGAAAACCTGCGGTACTGGGTGGACAGGTATTTTGTGGAGGACAGTACGAAATACCTGGGAATCTTTGTGCAAGGAGACAGTCTTTGTGCCAAAGGCATACTTGAGATCAGGGAACCAGGGCGCCTGGAGCACCTTATAAAAGTTAACGGCGGAGGTTATAGTGGTGCGGGACTTTCAGGACTGAGGATGAAGATTGAGCGCGATGGGGGGAGCACTAATTTTGTCTTCAAAGAAGTGAGACGTATAATTGATTGATTTGCAGACCTGAATAAGCATTATATAATAATAAATGGGATACAGTTTATTGCTGGTACGTTTTCTTTCGGTAATTATGCAGGATTTTTCGTGAGTTATGGTTATTATCCTCTTTTTTATTGCCCATTGGTATCTATCCCTTTTCTGCCAGACATTTTTCCAGCACCGGTATGCCGCACACGGTGCGTTTACTATGAGTAAGGGTGCCGAGAAAGTCTTTTTTATCCTGACCTTTTTATTTCAGGGGTCTTCGTACTTGAGCACCCGTGCCTATGCGGTGATGCACAGGATGCACCATGCATATGCTGACACGGAGCTGGACCCACACTCGCCCATGTATCAGAAGAACATCTTTGCTATGATGTGGCGGACGTATAAAATCTATGCGGGAATTTATGACGGGACGATTAAGGTGGATGAAAAGTTTTCGAAGAATGTACCCGACTGGCCGGTGTTCGACAGGATAGCGGGTTCTAATATTGTAAGGTTGATGTGGGTGGGAGCCTATACCTGGTTCTGGATTGCATTTGCGAGCAGTCCCTGGTTGTTTATTCTTTTGCCATTTACAATTGCGATGAGCCCTGTGCATGGGGCCATCATCAACTGGTTTGCACACAAATATGGCTATCAGAATTTTGAAGTGAAGAATACCTCTGAAAACCTGCTGCATGTGGATTTTCTGATGTTGGGTGAGTCTTATCACAACAACCATCATAAACATCCGTCGTCTGTTAATTTCGGTTATCGCTGGCATGAGTTCGACCCTGTGTATCCGGTAGTGCTGTTACTCAATAAGGTAGGAGTAATTCGTATTCCATCTCAGAAGCCGGTACCCATTGTAACTGTAGCCAACGAGCATAAGTCAGAGAAGGAAAAAGCAGTCAGGGACAACTAACAATACCCCAAAACACGTAGAGAAAAATACCGGGCAGCCGGTATTTTTCTGCTTTTAGGACGGTAATAGCTTTGCTGGACAAAAACACATTTATGTACAGCAGAATTTTACTTTTCCTTGGATTGGTCGTGATGACTTTGGGTGCATGCAGCAAAAGTGATGACGACAATAACAACAATAATAACAACAACAACGGAGCCTGTAATGGCAAGAACCTGTGTTTCAAAGTAGATGGCACCCAGTTTTCCGGGGATGCAACATGGAGGGAGCTACCTGGTAATCGCTACCGGATAATCTGGGAAGACACTACCGGCGGGTATAAGAACGTGGAAATCGACTTCTATGGCACGTTGGCAGTGCAGACCTACCAGGTGGTGGATAGCAGTCATACTTCAGGGGAAGCGGATTTTCAGTATTATAATTCAGACGGCAACAACACAAATATTGAAGGTGTGAGTGGGGCGATGATCATCACATCTGTAGCTAATGACCAGATTAGCGGGTCCTTTACACTGACTGCCCGGAGTGCAACAAGTAATAATATCCAGGTAACGGAAGGGAACTTTGTGAATGTACCGAAGCAATAATGTATTTCTTTTCGTTCAGAGCGGGCACGAATGATCGTAGCCCGCTTTTTTGTTGTACATGTTTTGGAGTTCTATTCATGCAATTATATATTCCAATATGATTTTTTTAAGAATTATTTGTTGCTGAGCTTGTGATTCAGAAACATATAACTACTTTTATGCTACGGCCAGTCACAATCAAAATTTTTAAGCGCCGTATGAACCATAACCAACCGTTGGTTATTCTGGAAGACCAGCCCGAGGAGATACATCAGATCAAGCAAGCCTTTGATTTTCTCAAGCTAGAACACCCACTTTATTTCTTTACCAGTAGTGCTGAGCTGGACCAGTTCCTTAAGGAGGAATATGCGGTACATACCGGCAAAGAACGAAAGCCGTTGCCTGCGTTCTTCCTTTCCAACAACATTGTGGGCGGTGAACCTGTAATCGAGACGCTGAAACGGCTCAAGACTCACCCTGTTTTCTGTACGGTGCCTGTCGTGATCTTTGCGGCTGCTACTGATTCTGAGGATGTATCTGCCTGTTATGCAAATGGATGTGCGGGGTATTTTCTCAAGCCGGAAAGGTATGATGGGTATCATAAAGTCCTGGAAGTCATTTACCAGTTCTGGGACGCAACTGCGGCCGAACAGCGAACCGGAATCAGGCGAAGCAGGTATATGAAAACGCCATAGGGTTGGAGATTTGGGCATTAATAAGTTATCTTCGCCCAAATTTTTTCACCTCATGAATTTGCATGAATACCAAGCCAAGGAATTACTGAAGCGTTATAATGTACCTACCCAGCAAGGCATTGCAGTAGACAATGTGGACAGTGCTGTAAATGCCTACAAGCAGATTGCTGTAGACTCGGGAACCAAGTTTGCCGTTGTAAAAGCTCAGATCCATGCAGGTGGTCGTGGAAAGGGAACAATGAAGGAAGTGCCTGAACAACATGGTGTACAGGTGGTGAAAAGTGCAGACGACGTAGAGAAAGTTGCGAAGAATATACTGGGCAATACCCTTGTGACTATCCAGACTGGTGAAGCTGGAAAGGTGGTTAACAAGATTCTGATTGCTCAGGACATGTATTATGATGGCCCTAGCGAGCGTAAGGAATTTTATCTGTCCATCCTGCTGGACCGTGCTAAGAAGCAGAATGTGATCATGTACTCTACCGAAGGAGGCATGGACATTGAAGAAGTAGCTCACAATACACCTGAAAAGATATTTAAGGAGTGGGTGCACCCGGGCATGCCGCTGCAGGCTTTCCAGGCCAGGAAGATTGCATTCAACTTAGGGTTGAGTGGAGAAGCTTTCAAGAACATGACCAGGTTTGTAACGAACTTGTATAATGCCTACGTAGGTCTTGATTGTTCCATGCTTGAGATCAATCCATTGTTTAAATCTGCGGATGACAAGGTGTTTGCTGTGGATTGCAAGATGAACCTTGATGATAATGCCCTTATCCGTCAACGTGAGCTTGCAGATATGCGTGACAAGAATGATGAAGATCCTACCGAAGTAGAAGCAGGAGAGCACAACCTGAACTATGTAAAGCTTGACGGCAACGTGGGCTGTATGGTGAACGGTGCAGGTCTGGCTATGGCTACTATGGATATGATCAAGCTTGCTGGTGGTGAGCCTGCAAACTTCCTGGACGTGGGCGGTTCTGCAAATGCACAGACAGTAGAAGCGGGCTTCCGTATCATTCTGAAGGATCCTAATGTAAAGGCGATACTGATCAATATCTTTGGTGGTATTGTTCGTTGCGACCGTGTAGCTGCGGGAGTTATCGAGGCTTACAACAAGCTCGGAAATATCAATATTCCGATCATTGTACGTCTGCAGGGAACCAATGCAGCGGAAGCTAAAAAGCTTATCGAGGAAAGCGGACTGAAAGTACAATCTGCTATCCTGCTGAGCGAGGCTGCTGAGCTGGTTCAGAATGCCGTAAGTGCAAATTAATAGACCGGAATAAGAATCATATAGGGAGCTATTCATTGGAGTAGCTCCTTTTTATTTTTGCTCTTATGTAGGTTTAATCCCAGCCTTCTAACCGGTTTTGGGACCACCATGAAGCACTACTGGACTTGTATGGAGCTGACTATGAGGCAAAGCCTGGCTAACTTCTTGCTAAAGGCGGACTAACTCCGGACCTGTAATAGGTTCTAAACACACCTATAGCACGGCTATACTACGCTTCCACCATAGATATTAGCATCCGTTTTGATGCATCATTTACTTCCTGTACACTTCGTATTGGTCTTCATTAGACCTGTATAGCTGGTATGCTGAATACTTGTCTGGCAGAGGCTCGAAAGTCCGCTTGACAAAATATTCCTCCTTGCCGCTTGGGCAATCCACCACCTCGTAATCGCCTTTTTTGGCGTAATAGTACCAATAGAAACTTTCATAAGAAAAGGCAACAGAAGCTCCTTCCGGAATTTCACGAAGACCAGCAATATTCATCTCAAAGAATGCAGCTGAGTCAGGACCGTAAAGGAAACGAACACGCTCGGAATGTCGCAGTGCAAAAATAAGCATAGCTGCGCCTGAGAGCGCAAAAAATATGTAACTCCCCATCAATGGCCTCTTAATGACATTTCCAACAAACACTGCTACATGGTACAGAAGTAACACAAGGAAAGCACAGGTAAAGCTATGCTGAATGATTAAGCTTCTTGAAGGAGCAGTTGACTTCACGGCTACTCCCAGAACCAGAAGGGAGAGCCACAGGAAAATGTAAAAACGTCCTGCCTTGTAAGACTTCGGATTACGTGTAAAAAGAAGAAGGCAGGGAATCAATGTGAGAATCTTTCCAGTCAAGCTTGTACCCTCTTTTGATATCCCAAAACCATAGTCGAGTCCTCCCTGCAGGTGTTTTGCAAAAATGGGAAGAAACGATTCCCAGGTCTCAGTTTCGGGTCGGACATACGGGTTATCTATAAGCGCATGTAGTCCCGAAAAGCATAGCGCTGGTAAATAAAAAAGAAAAACCATGCTGAGGGCTGCAAACTGGCTACGCCAGAAATGCCAGTCAATTTCCCTGACAGAGACATGTCTCACAAACACAAAGGTCAGGACAGCTGCATGGAAAAATAGAAAGGTCGGAACGGTGACATAGCCGACAAATGTGCTTATTGCGATTAGCCAAAGCCGATTCGACGCTTTCGATTCTCCATACCTCCAGACAGAGACAAACAAAACCCATCCTGACAGAGCCTGGAGCTCATAGCCCCGGGCCTGAGTACTAAACCCCCACACCGGATACTGTACTGCTACCACCACGGATGCAGCTAGTGCAACCCACTTATTCCTTGTTAAATGATTGAACCAATAGAAAGTGATGCATACCAGTCCGCTGAAGGCCAACACTGAAATCAAACGACCAGTGAGCACCTTATCATCAACAAATGAGAATATCAATCCATTCAGGAGATTAAAGAATGGATGGTTGTTTGGCAACATGTAATAAGAGAATATCTGAAAGGGATGTAACGACGACACATGCACTGCAGAGAAAATCTCATCGTACCAGGGCTTTGATTTGGTATGTGAATAGTATCCGAGGCAGAGTGCGATTAGCACTAGTGCGATATACCACTTGAGATTAGGCTTGAGAGAGACAGTAGGAGTCTTTTTCGGTTGATAGCTCCTTAATCTGGTGTACAAATAAAAGATACCAGTAGCACACAAGCCGATGCCGATCAGGCAAAATTTATCTCCCTGTTCCTTCACTTCGGGGGTAAAGAACTCAGTCCTCCAGAACTCCAATCTATAGAAACACTCACTGCCAAGTCCAAGATACCAGCTTGCCAATTGATCTGATCCAGCAGTATAATAGAAAATAGAGAATACCAGTCCCGCGAGGAGGAAGATGAATATTAACAGAAATCCTGACTTTCGGAGCAACTGCGTCATTGTGGAATCGGTGCGGTCAAGATAAAAGTTATTTTTTAAGAAAAAGCCACCTCCCGGTGGCTTTCTTCTACTTTAAGTGAGTATCAAAATAGTCTGTCACTTTCTGCATCAGATGCACTCGATCCTTACCCCGGACATTATGCTGGTGTCCCGGGTAGACGAAGTAGTCAACCTGCTTTCGTTTGCTAACGGCTTCCTTCAGAAATTTAATCGAATGCTGCCAAACCACTACATCATCGTCAGTACCGTGGATCAACAGAAGATCGCCTTGCAAATTGCCAACCTTCGTCAGCAGGTTGTTTGCTTTATAGCCTTCAGGGTTTTGCTGAGGAGTATCCATGTACCTCTCCGTATACATTACTTCATACATACTCCAGTCTATTACCGGACCACCGGCTACACCGACTTTGAACACACCGGGATGGCGCAGCATCAGCGAAGTGGTCATAAATCCACCGTAGCTCCAGCCATGTACTCCCATGCGATCTGCATCAACATAGGGCAGGGATTTCAGGTACTCGACGCCCTTTAGTTGGTCATTCATTTCTACTTCTCCGAGATTTCGGAAGGTGGCTTGTTCAAACGCGAGACCCCGGTTCGAGCTTCCTCTACCATCCATGGTGAAGACCACATAGCCACGCTGAGCCATGTATTCATACCAGAGGTTGCCACTTTCAGGAAAGCTATTCTTTACCAGCTGGACATGAGGACCATTGTACAGGTAAACAACTACCGGGTATTTCCTGCTTGCATCAAAGGAAGTAGGTAGGATCAGTTTACCGTACAGCGGTGTACCATCGTCAGCATAGAGCGTTACATTCTTTATCTGCGGACGGTCGTATTCTTTCAATGGATCTGCCGACTGTAGCAAAAGATGGGTGTACCTGTTAGTGGTGGAGCGGATCATACTCACTTTAGGAACACCTGCAGCGCTGTATACATCAAAAAGATAGGCTCCGTCCTCACTGGCTTTCACTGTGTGCACACCAGGTTCCATATCTATCCTGCGCACCCGGCCGGTCTCCCAGTTTACAGTATAGCTATGCTTCTCCAGTGGAGACTCCTGTGCAGAAGTAATAATAATTTCCTTGCGTAAGGAGTTAAAGCCAACCAGTTCATTCACATCAAATTTCCCTTTAGTTAGCTGGCGAATGAGCTGCCCTTTGGTGTTGTACAAGTACAAGTGCATGTAACCATCACGCTGGCTCCACCAGACAAACTGATCGGAGCTGCCGGGCAGGAATGAAAGCGGATGTTGAGGTTCTACGTAGCTGTTGCTTTTCTCTTCAAAAAGTGTCTTGACGAACCTGCCTGTATGTGCGTCATACTGATTAAGGCGCAGATGATTCTGATCTCTGTTGAGGATACCTATGTAGATATACTGCTCATCAGGACTCCAGGTAACAGCGGTGAGGTATTGATCCCTTGGTTCGCCCGTCTCGAGAACGACCGTTTTTTTTGTCTTAGGATCAAACACTCTAAGCGTAACTACATGCGAAGGACCACCAGCCATTGGGTATTTGATCATATCTACAGTGGCCGGAGTCTCACTCCAGTTTATAATCGGGTAGTCAGTCACCATGGTCTGATCCATATGATAATAGGCGAGGTAGTTGCCCAGCGGAGAAAAGAAGATACCACCGTGGATACCAAACTCATTACGGTGCACAGACTGGCCGCTCACAATATCTTCATTAGACTCGTTGGTTACCTGAATTGTATTTCTGTTCTTGTCCACGAGCCAGAGATTATTCTTGATGGTGTAAGCAGCCTGCATACTTTTATCCACCGTCAGGTTCTCCGCCTCCTTTGGAAGAGATACCCATGGAGACCAGATAATCCCGTTTCTGGTGAGGGCTCCCCTGCTCAGGGTATTGCCATTGTTGATATAGACGTAATCCCTATCGATCCATCCCAGGAGAGGCAGACCCTTCAAACTATCCCTGCCGTATAAGGCCTGGTTTAGCTTCCGGAGGGTTTCGACTGTGTCTGTTTGGCCTTGGGGCACCATCGTGCGAACGAGATATTCGTTACGGTCACCTTTTAAGACCTGGTAAAAGTTATGGGTGCCGGGCTGCCATCCAGGTTGCCTGATGCTTTGGAGCGCAAAAGTGGTAGCCATACCATTGGTGGCTTCCGCCATAGTAAATTGTTTCTTCTGTGCTTGTACATTAAAGAAACCGGAAGCTGCTACTAGCAGCAGGGGAAAATGTTTATATCTCATGTTGAAATTCGGTGGAATGCTACAAACTTAGAGATTATGTGTCGTAATCCGTAGCCCCTAACCGGGGGAGAAAAACCCAGGTTATGCGTGTTTATACGCATGGATCACCCGTGTTTCCTGCACCAAAAATTCGGAGTTTCCTCTCTGTTTGAGGATTGTTAACAGTTGCACTTTTGAGGTGAAGAAAAAAAGCGATTCATAACTCAAAATTCAGCCCTCATGAAAGTAGCGACAGTATCACAGGAACCAATCGGAGGTTTACTGACTTTCCTTCAGAAGGATTATGACGCTGTAAAGGGAAAGACACCCACGCGTGACCTGGAGCGGGTCGCCTTAAGCGACAAGAACAAAATTGAGCTACTGGTAGAATCTATGGCTCCTGTTCTGGAAAAGGTTCCCGGAATCGTGGTGATACATACTATCAAGTCACCCGGTGTGGTTTACATGAACAAAGCAGGTTTGCTCCGTTTCAACATCAGCTTGCAGGAACTACAGGACCTGGGAGATGAACACTTCGACATTTTTCTTGAAGGAGGTGGGGCATCAGAATACATTCTCAAAGTGCTCTATCACCTCGAGTGTCGTGCAGCCGGGGAACTCGTCTCGTGCTTTAAGCAGTTAGAACATAAAGGACAAGACAATTTGCAGTGGCATATCTGTGGCACAAGCGTGCTTATGGTCGATGAAGATGAAGAACCGATGCTGACAATCACAATAGCCATTCCAATTGACAGCAGGCACTACTACTCTTCGAAAATCAAGAGACTACATGAGGAGAACAGTTTGCTAAGGAGCAACTATGATGTATTTGCAACCCTTACAAAAAGAGAGAAGGAGATCTTATGCCTGATGGCTCAGGATAAGACCAGCACAGAAATTGGCTCGCTCCTTTTTATCTCGGATGACACTGTGAAAACACACCGGAGAAATATCAAACGAAAGATCAATGCTTTGAATCATTATGACGTGGTGAGGTTTGCGCAGGCATTTGACCTTGTTTAACTGATGAGAACCACAATTTCTAAGAGTTTACTTCAACCATATTCTTTAATCCAAACCAATCAATTTTATGAACACAAGAATTCGTGTAAGCTTTTTTTGTGCAGCCCTGAGTATGCTGCCATTGTTCACAACAGCTACGGTGCGAACTGTAAGCAATAATCCATTAAGTCCCGGACAGTACACGTCAGTACAGGCTGCCATAAACGCCGCCGGCGTAGGAGACACAATTTATGTCCAAGGTTCTCAGGACAACTATGGCAGCGTTACAATCGATCGACGAATTATACTTATCGGTGCCGGCCACAACGTTAATAACACCCAACAGAATTTAAATACGGTTTTCAACAGCATCACACTGGATAGCAACCACCTTAGCCCGTTGCCATTCACCGTCTCTGGAACAAGGGTAATGGGCGTCCATTGTACAGCTTTTAATACAGCTAGCGGCGATCTGATCAACAATGTGATACTGGAACGGAACCGGTTTGGCAGCATCGCACTTACCGGCAACGGCTGGATAATTAGAAATAATGTGACAAGCACAGTGAACATGGGAAACAGCCACAATATCCTGATCACAAACAACATTATCGGGGGATCTGTGTCCGGAAGTAGCAATAGCATAACGAACAACGGTATTGTAATAGATCATAACTTTTTTGAAACTGGCACAAACTCTCTCCTGTATCTCCAGAATGCTATAATAAGCAACAATATCTTCTACCACCAGAATAACCCGGCGAGTGTGTTTAACTATGTATTCCACTCTACATTCAACAATAACATCACTTACGGCCCTGCAAGCTCATCTCTGATTTTGCCTCCTGCCGGAGTAGGAAACACCGGGAGCGGCAATATGAACAATACCAATCCTAACCAGGTTAACGTTCCCATTCCTTTCGGTGCATTTACCCTTGCCCACACTTACAACTACGCGCTAAATACAGGCTCACCTGCTCTGGGAGCGGCAACCGACAATACCAACATCGGCCCGACCGGAGGCACACACCCTATGGGTACATTCAACGGTATCACTACCCTACCGCAGATGTCAGCTATGACTATCAACAACCCGGTGCTTGCGCCTGGACAGCAACTGAACGTCAACTTCAAGGCAAGGAGAACCAACTAATCTCAACCCTAAATCAACTTTCATGAAGCAACTTATCATACTGCTACTACTATGCGGCTGCCTTCAAGCTGACGCACAGCAGATAGCTTCAGCAGAATATTTCTACGACACAGACCCTGGTGTGGGCGCGGGAGTACCCATAAGTACCGGGTCGCTTACAGACTCGGTGGATATTACATTCTCCGCACCGATAACAGGACTTACCCAGGGCTCTCATGTGATGTACATACGTGTAAAGAACACCGCCGGCACCTGGAGTCTTTATGCCGACCGTGAGTTCTATATCAAAGGAGATGGACAAGCGGCGACTACACAGATCGTAGCAGCAGAATATTACTTTGATACAGAACCGGGTCTTGGTCAGGGCACTCCAATCTCAGTGGCTGCTGCAGCAGATTCAATCGACATTACCACAAACATTTCTACCTCCAGTCTGGATACGGGATGGCACAACCTGTATATCAGGGTGAGGAATGCCGATGGCTACTGGAGTCTCTATGCTAACCGCCCCTTCTATATCACCTCGCAGACCACCACACAGACTGCAAGAATTGTGGCTGCGGAGTACTTCTATGATGCTGATCCCGGACTTGGTGCAGGTACGCCTATCGCCACCGGACCAGCAGCAGATTCGATTGACATTACCACTTCGCTTCCTATCACGGGGCTGGCAGTCGGCACCCATACGCTTTATATACGAGTGAGGGATAGTCTGGGCCTGTGGAGTCATTACATGGCGGACACGTTCAACATTTGCAACAATCCCACACTGATTACGCCACCCCCTGTAGCAGCATTTCCATGCCTGAACGGCAGTGCAACTTTCTCAGTGACTGCAAGCGGACAAAGCCTCACCTACCAGTGGAAGAAGAATGGCGTTAACATTAGCGGTGCAACCTCCGCAACCTACACAGACAATAGCGTAAGCTATTCAGACACGGGGACATACACCGTTGTAATTACAGGAGTATGTGGAAGCACTACCTCCGCTGGAGTGACTTTAGGAGTAAATCCAGTGCCGACCATCACTACATCTGTACAGGCTGTAACAGTTTGTCCGGGAGCTCCTGCCAGCTTCTCAGTGGCTGCATCAGGAATGAACCTTAGCTACCAGTGGAAGAAAGACAATGTCAACATCACAGGAGCTACATCGTCCAGTTATTCGATTCCTGCAGTTGCAGCTACCGATGCAGGTAATTATTCTGTGCAGGTCACTAACTCTTGCGGAAATGTTACCAGCACTGCAGTTGCACTGACGGTGCAGCCTGTAACTGCAATATCCACGCAGCCTATTAATGACACTGCGTGCTTAGGCACACCGGCTTCGTTCTCCGTAACGGCCACAGGTGTCAATCTTGGCTACCAGTGGAAGTTTAATGGTAATGCAATCTCGGGTGCAACTTCAGCAACCTATTCAATACCGTCTGTTGTTGCAGGTGATGCTGGCGATTATACTGTAGAAGTAACAGGAACCTGTGGTGCAAGTGTAACCTCACAGGTTGCAGCACTTGCCGTTACCACTGTCCCGTCAGCACCCACTACGATCTCCGGACCAGCGGCTGTGTGCGAAGGAAGCAGTGCCAACTATTCTATTGCTTTGGTTGCTGATGCTGACAGCTATACCTGGACGCTGCCGGGTAGCTGGTCGGGTACAAGCACATCTGAAGTCATCAATGTAACAGCAGGAGCAAATGGCGGGAATATAACTGTGACCGCAGACAATGCATGCGGAAGCAGCGTCTCGTCGAGTATTCCGGTTGGTGTATTACCACTACCTGCCACTACAATCACGCCTGCGGGAGCCACTTCATTTTGCGATGGCGATAGTGTGGTACTTGATGCACCTGCCAACCTGATTTATCAGTATCAATGGCTGCTGAATGGTACACCAATAGCGACTGCTAACAACGCGAGCTATACTGCTGCCCAAAGCGGAAGCTATAGCGTAACTGTAGATGATAATACCTGCAGCGCCACATCTGCTCCAGTCACAGTTACCGTACATCCATTGCCCGTACCTTTAATTAACCAAACTGGTTTGGTGCTCTCAACCGGTAGCTTTTCGAGCTATCAGTGGTACAAAGATGGAGTTGCCATCCCTGGTGCAACTGCCCAGAACCATACGGCGACTGCGAACGGAAGCTATACAGTGGAAGTGGTTGATATGAATGGTTGCCCGGGAACTTCAACCAGCGTTATCGTGACCAATGTAAGTGTTCACAGCACTACATCCACTTCCAGAATTGAGGTGTATCCCAACCCTTTCACCAACCAGTTTAAAGTGACTGGTGTGGAAAGAGGATCGGGGATCTACCTGATGGATGCGGCAGGAAAGAAGGTAGGTGAGTGGACTGCGGAAGAAGATGCTTTGATGGTAACCACTACAGATCTGGCAGCAGGAGTCTATTTGCTGAAAATTGTTTCTGTTGACGGTGCAACTGAAATAATAAGGCTTTCCCATCGTTAATACTTTTCATCGTAAACAAATAAAAGCCGCCTCAATCCTGGGGCGGCTTTGTTGTTAATTGGGAAAGAGGGGACTACCCTACCTTTACATCTATCAGTTCCTTTCTGAATCCTATTGTAGGTCGTTCCGGCATGCCGAAGGAACGCTCCTTCATGTTTACGATTTCGGTGACGGTCATTGGCTGGTTGATGATGTGTTTGTGACCGAGATGGCGGTTTAGTTGCTGTGCTTTGGGTATGGAGAGTTTTTTAAACTCGTAGCTGGCGATTAACCTTCCCTTGCGCAGCAGTGCCTGATCTACGATGCTCATGTTGCTGTTGAATGTGCATACAATCTGCACGTTCAGGAAATCAGAAAGCAGGCCGTCGGAGATGTTGAGAAGATTACTGACGGCAGAGTCGCTGCCAGCCTGCCTCTGGGTAATGATGTGCTCTGCATCCTCGATAACAAGTACACTGTTGGGGTTGTCGATGAGCAGGCGGACCAGTTCAGGGTTTGCGATCTGGGCTGCCATGTCTGGAGGGATGAAAAGCACTCTCTTCTTGATCTTTCCGACCAGGTATCTGAGGTAAGTGGTCTTGCCTGTGCCGGGAAGACCGTGCAGTAGTACAATTCCTTTATCGTCTTTCTTATTGAGCCTGCGGAGGACAGTCTTGTGAACATCCTGGAAATCGTCTTCATAGAACAGATCCAGCTTGATGTTGGTGCGCTTCACATCCATCTTGGTGAGCTCAAGGCCGTATTCGCCTCTGGTGATCAGGTTTATTTCCTGCGGCTTGCTGCGTCTGTTGCCACGGAGGGAGGTGATGCGGGCAAGCATTTTCTGGTATAGCTCGCCATGCGGGTTGCTGAAGTAGAACTCGCAGTAGCCATCGCCGAGTTCGAGTACCATTTCTTCATCCACCAGGATGATGGACTCTTCCTTTTCCTGCAGGCTGTTTTTCTTACTGATGGAGGCGTAGTGGTATTCTGCTTTTATGCTGGTGCCAAATTCCGCTTTGAGGACTTTGAGCACCTTCTCGTGATCCACATTGCGTACTACAGTAATGCTCGGCAACCTGTTGAATTTATAGAGGTAGAAAGATTTGCTATCGATAAAATGACGGGAGAACAGATCACCTCTAAAACCGATTTCCTTTTGCAGCACGTTTTGATCCATATTCTGATTATGTTTTAAAAGCTAAAGATGCAATAGCTATCCAGACCGGGGTTCCGGACTGATAGATATTAAAATAAAGTGTCAGATTGTGAATTAAGAGGGGTATGGCAAAGGTATCATTCAGGCGGCTACAGCCCAAATGATTCACAGAGAATTAAACTGCTCATACGTATCAGTGGGGTGTGGGGCGGCGAATATATTTAACCTGAACCCATGCATGACTGACCCCTGGGGCGGCGGGCTGAAAGCAGGTTTGGGCTAATAAATGGTTGATTGAGGATGTTCTGCCGAAGCGTTGCCGATACCATTGTGATGCTTTGGCGAGGCTTTTGTGAGGCTTTAGCGATGCTTTTGCTGGTGCGTGGAGGTGAGACATTAACAAAAATGGCTATATCTTTCCATAGTTGCCTGCAGACCGAACTCGTCATGAGAGGAGGGACTGAGATAAGGAGACCGGAATACCTGGTCCTCAACGGGCTTAGGAGGTGCGTCTGAGCATCCGAGTGGGTTCAGGGTAGTGAACAAAGCGATGGCTACCAGTGTGACAAAGGCTTTCATTGATACAGATGGTAAAAAAAACAGGCCATGGCAATGCTATGATAATCGTTGATGGTTAACGGTTATGGGTTAACGGTTAATAGTTGCTGGCTGGACAGCTGGGGGAGTTGGAGGGTGGTGTTCGAGTGCCAGGTACGCGAATAGTTTTGTTACGAATGAAAGCGCTTGTATTTTCCCGGATAAGATATCATTGAGTCTCGCTATCTTTCCAGAGGAAATAGAGCCGGGGCAGGCATGTTCCTTGTGACTGCTGAGACCGGAAGCCAAAGTCGTAAGAATGCGGGAGGGGCAATTTATAAAGAAAAACATTGATAGGTGGAAAACCTACCAGGAGCCAACTGAGGACCCTGATGAGGTTGCCAACAGGTTTATGCACCTGGTTGACGATCTGTCGTATGCGAAGACTTTTTATCCTTTTAGCAATACCGTCAGATATATCAATAGTCTTGCAGCTAACATCTTCCTGTCGATATATAAGAACAAAAGAGAAAAGAAGAACAGGATACATGATTTTGTAGCTATTGATCTGCCGCTGACCGTCCGCAGGCACCACAGAACCTTGCTGTTTACGTTTTTGTTCTTTGTGGTGTTCATTCTGATCGGTGTGTTCTCTGCCATGCAGGATCAGACATTTGTGAGGGCTATACTTGGCGATGCGTATGTGGACATGACTGAGCGCAACATAGCGAATGGCGATCCGTTTGGGGTTTACAAAGACAGCAATGAGTTCTACATGTTTGTCCGCATTGCGTTCAACAATATCAACGTCGCGTTCAAATGTTTTGTGCTGGGGATTACACTGGGTATCGGGACTATGTACATGCTGTTTCAGAATGCCCTGATGCTGGGTGTATTCGAGTACCAGTTCTTTGCACATGGGCTGGGCTGGGAGTCGATTCTGGTGGTGTTTATCCACGGAACCTTGGAAATCTCGGCGATTGTGATTGCAGGGAGTGCAGGGATGATCATAGGAAATTCCATTCTATTCCCGGGGACATATACACGGCTTCAATCCTTGATGACGGGGGCAAAGAGTGCGGTGAAGATAGCGGTGGGATTGGTGCCGATATTTATAGTAGCTGCCATCTTTGAAAG
>JAFAAT010000257.1 GCA_023426425.1 Bacteroidota bacterium
GATGGCGCCCAATGTGGTGCTGATAAATTTTCCAAAGAGCGTCAGTAAGGTTACGATGATCACAGGCCATTTGTAGTCAATGATGGTTTCAGGATCTATCAGCATGCCTACAGAAACAAAGAATACTGCGCCGAACAGATCCCTGACTGGCTTGATAACGTGTTCTACTTTTTCGGCAGAGGTAGTTTCTGCGATTATGGACCCCATGATAAAAGCGCCGAGTTCGGCGGAAAAACCCACCTGCGTGGCGAGCACTACCATACCTAAACAGAGCCCTATTGAGAGTATCAACAGTGTTTCCTCGTCCAGCAGTTTCCTGGCTTTGCGTAAGAAAGTCGGCAGGATGAAGATGCCCATAATGAACCATAGGGCCAGAAAGAAGAGGAGCTTCAATACAGTCTTCAATAACTCAAACCCTTCGAATTGTTGAGTGACAGCAAGTGTAGAGAGCAACACCATAAGAAGGATCACAACAATGTCTTCAACCACCAAAACGCCGAATACAATCTTGGCAAACTGCCGGGTCTTAACTCCCAGTTCATCAAAGGCACGGATTATGATCGTAGTGGACGAACTGGCAAGCATCCCGCCAAGGAACAGGCTGTCCATGGTGGACCATCCCATCCATTTCCCGACCAGGTAACCCGTGATCGTGATGAAAATTATCTCTACAAACGCAGTGATAGACGCTGAGCCTCCTACCCTGATCAACTTTTTGAAGCTGAACTCCAGACCCAGGCTGAAAAGGAGGAAAATTACTCCGATCTCAGCGAGGGTTTCAATGTTCTCTGTGTCTGCAACAGTAGGAGTGATGGAGAGGTGTGGACCTACCAGGAAACCAGCAATAATATATCCCAAGACGAGCGGTTGTTTGATCCTTCTGAAGATCAAAGTCGTGATTGCGCCGGTCATCAGGATTAGTGCAAGGTCTTCAATAAGTTTTGGTAAATGCCCCATGTTGTTCTAATACAGTTAGTTATCTGAAAGTGAAAAAATCCATCTGAATTTTCGCCGTGACGGAAGATACGAAGACCCGGCGAAATGACTGGCTGTGGGGTGAAGGTGCCCTGACGTAATTGAAAAATTGATTAGATTGAGCGTTGATGTCTGCGCAAAAATTGTTAAGTGATGAATAAAAGGTTTGTTGTATTGGTTGAATTTTCAGAATTCTCGCAGTGGCTGCTGAAGGTTGCACATAGCTGGGCAAAACAGGCTGAGGCTGAGTTGTGGGTAGTACACCAGTCTGTGTCACTGGCACCAGGAATGGGGGATTCAGATATCCGTTCGGGGATTGACAGGGATAGCAGAAGAGAGGCCAGGAAGGAACTTGAGGGCATGGTGGCGGGTCTGGGCCTTACGGGAGTACGACTCCGTTATCATGTCACCAGTAGTAATCCTGAAACTGCACTTGCGCAGTTCAGGAGATCCGGGCCACTGGATATTATTATAGTGGGGATAAAGGGAAAAAGCTGGTTTGAGCGGCTACTGCTTCAAGACACTGCTGTAAAGCTGATAGATGCGGTGGATGGGATTGTTGCTGGATTTCCAATGCTGCCGGGGACATATGATATGGACCGGTTTCATATAGCGGTACATAGCAAGTTTCCCTTGAATGATAGGGCGCTCCTTAATGTGCTTGAAACCTGTTCGCTCAGCTCCAGAAAGGTTAAGTTGGTTTCGGTTTTGGGTGAAGAGGAAGATCGTGCAGCTTTGAAGCAACACATGCAGGAAATCTGCCAGCGGTATGCAGATGTTGCAGTTATGGAGCCTGAGATTTTAGAGGGGAAAGTGCCATTCGAGGTGCTGAGAGAGTATGTGAGGGCACATCAGGGAATCCTTGTGGTTCAGAAAGGGAGCAGGCGGTTAGTAGATTTATTCAGAAAGTATTTTGTCAATGATGTGATCTATTCTGCAGAAATACCTGTTGTTATTCTTCCATAAAATGTTTGCAGCACTGATACAAGAAAACCGTGAGTAAGGCTCACGGTTCGCAGATGGATGGGTTAGCTGAATTTCTTTCTAATGATTTATTTTGATGGGGATGGTTTTAGATACCATGCCACCTTCATGGTCTGTGGGGCAGTCGAGAATGAGATCGTAAACTGCGGTGCTATCTGTGGCAGCAATCCACCATTCGTTGATGATAATTTCATTGCCATGACTATGGTTGTGAGTATGATAGGCTGAGTCACCCGCAAGGCCAAGGATGGTGACATGGTACCCGTGCAGCGATCGTTCACTTTTTACACTGCCTTTGATGAATACCGTATCACCGACGGTGAATTCCTGGTTGGCAAGTGGCGCAGTGACTTCCAGTGTGGCAGTTACAGGAGCTGGGTGCTCCTCTTTTTTGCAGGAGGAGTGCAGGAAGCTTGCACCCGCTACGGCTAAGACAAGTAGTTTTTTCATTATGTGGTGTTTAGAATAGGAGGAATATTCCGGCTTCTGATTTGAATTTTGTGTTTACGAGACCACTGGCGTAGTGTTGGTAAACCGGGTGATGATACATGATCTGAGCGCCCAGGCGCTTGTAAAATGTTTGTATGCCTAATGTGGCGTAGAGCTGGGAGCCGCCGCTCATATCATTTTTCCAGCCGTTGCGGTAATGGTCGTAATCTGAGCCTGCCAGGTCAATGCGCAGGCCTGCCTGTGGCAATAGCGTAAGATTGTTTTTCTCCAGCCAGTAAAAAGCCAGCAGGCCGGTGCTGATCCTGTTGCCGAATTTGTAGTTAACAGTATTAGGTGTAGTTATGGTATAGGAGGCGTCGGCATTGATGCCGATATTATTCCGGCGCAGTGTATAATTGGCGTTCAGGATGAAGTCCCAGGAGTTGGTGCCGGGTTGCATGTTGGGCAGTCCATTTTCATTGAAGGTGGCGTTCTTATCATAGGCGCCTGTTTGGAGCTTGATACCGCCACCTGCCTGAAGGTTTTGCTGCCATTTACTTGTTGGGTCTTCATTGATGAGCAGGCGGTAGTTAGCCAGCAGTGTTATGTCGCCGAGTCCAGAGATTCTGGTGTTCGAGCCTGATTCCTTTTTGATATTCGAGCTGTAGGGCATGAAGCCAAAAAGCTGGACCCGGTTGCTGAGGTTATATCGCCCCCAGACCTGAACAGTGGAATATTGTTCGTTGGAGTAAGTAGACCCCTGCTCGCCATGGCCAGGATGCTCGCTCTGAAAAGAACGGTGTTGATATTGAAGACCGACGAAGTGTTTGTGGAACTGGGGCAGGATGCCGAGGTATTGATTGCTGGCGGAGCAGCCGCAGACCGTGCATGCACTGGCAAAAGCTGCGGGAAGGAACATCAGGTAACAAAATAAAAGGATGCGCATATTCGTGTATTTACTTAAGACGGGATATGACTTTGGTAATTACTTGGTGTTACTCTGGTCAGCACTCCCTGGTCAGATTGATCCCAAAGGTAAGCAGTTGGTTTGTCTGGAATATGCTTGCTGTCATGTAGAATGATGTTCTGGATCATATTGTGATGAAGTGCAGGCCTAAGCTGACCAGCATCATTTAATCTTTTGATGGTGGTCAGGCGCTATCTTTTCAAATTGTGATCAATTTGCTTTTGTAATATGAACACCTCAAAGGAAACATCAGCTCTGACAATGAATACAATCCTGAAGCTGTTGCTCATAGTGACTGTGAGCTTCTTACTCCTATACTTCGGGTCTGTGCTTTTTGTGCCTATGTTGTATGGTTTGCTAATTGCCTTTGTTATGTATCCCTACACGCGGTGGATGGAAGCCAGGGGATGGTCCAGATCTGTATCAATCAGTATCAGTTTGTGCCTGGTATTCCTACTGGTGTTATTAATTGCCGGCTTGCTTGTTTGGCAAGTGCATGTGTTCAGAGAGGATCTTCCAGGTCTGGTGACCAAAATGAAGCCTGCACTCAGTCAGTTCAGAGAGTGGTTGGAGACAAAATTTGCTATCTCGCTTAAGATGCAGGATGAGTGGTTGCACCAGATAGCTATGAGTAGTGGTGAACGTGTCACCCTGGTCGTGAGCAGCATCTTAAATGCGACTGTGAGTACTCTTGTTATGTTGTTCCTTGTGCCGGTGTATGCTGCTCTGTTTCTTTTTCATAGAAGGGTCTTCGTGCGATTTTCTGAACTTGTGGCAGGTGAAGTCAACCGGCTCAGGGTTCAGGCAATTCTTCAGCAAACTATTCTTACCTATTCCAGTTATATAAAAGGAATGGTGGCTGTATACTTCATAGTTGGCGTGTTGAACAGTGTGGGACTGCTTGTGCTGGGTATTGAAAACGCCATTTTGTTTGGTATGCTTACTGCCGTGATGACGATTGTGCCCTATGTGGGCATTTTTATCAGTGCGTTGCTTCCCATATCAGTAGCGTATATCACAAAGGATTCATTGCTCTATCCCCTTGGCGTGATCGCGGTGTTTAGCTTCGTGCAGTACCTGGAAGCAAATGTAATCTTCCCTTCTGTTGTTGGGAAACATCTGAATGTTAGTACCTGGGCAACGCTGGTTGCCATAATCCTTGGTGGAATTATATGGGGTGTTTCCGGGATGATACTGTTCATACCTTTTGTGGCGATACTAAAAATCGTTGCAGAACATATCCCGGAATGGCGTGCGTTACACGTTTTATTGAGCCGGGAGGGCTAAAAAGCTAATTATAGAAAAGGGAATCAACCAAAAATTATGAACATCAAGACTTTGATATTAATCTGCCTGAGTTGTCTGTTTTTTACCTTACCTGCGCAGGCGCAGCGATTCGCCCAGCCAGTAGTTTCGTTTCAGCTGGTCTATGATGAACTCTCGAAACACGGAGTCTGGCTACAGGATAAGGGGCTGGGTTACGTGTGGCTTCCTTTTGAGAATGGAAACTTTCGTCCGTATTATACGAATGGGTACTGGGCGATGACAGAGTACGGACAAAGCTGGATATCATATTATTCCTGGGGCTGGGCAGCGTTCCACTATGGAAGATGGACCTACGACGGCTACTATGGGTGGTTATGGGTGCCCGGTAGTGAGTGGGGGCCAGCCTGGGTGAAATGGAGATATAATAATGAGATGTACGGGTGGGCACCGCTCTTGCCTGGTGAGCACGCTGATAGCATACTGGAACATACGCCAGAGGATTGGTGGGTGTTTATTGATAAACATGACCTGTATAATGCGCGCACAACAACTAAATACAATGCAACTGAGAACGACAGGATGCTCAAGGGGACCTATTCGCTTAATAACAAGTTGAAAAATGAATATAGCGAAACTGTGTATGTTACTGGTCCGACAGCTGAAGAGGTTTGCAGGGTCACAGATGGGATCATATGTGAGGAAACTGAACAGAATGTGCTTGTGCATGCAATGAGATATTTAGATGCTCCTGCGCAAACGAGTGTGCGTAATTGCATTATTTATATTTACCGGCCACAGATCGATGAAACTAAGGCGGCAGTTCCGGTCAATGCCGTCTCTGTACCTAGAGCAATAGGCCGCCCGGCGGCTATAGGTGATCCTGTGAAGCGTCCGCCATTCCGGGATAAGAAAGAAATGCAGGAAGGGATGATGAAAGACCGGTAAAATACCGAATTCATGCAAATCCGAGAAGCTACACTGCTTGCAGAGCCCTGTTTGCTGACTATTATCATCGTTTTGTCTACCCTTCATCAGGTTTCCCCACACGGAACCATTTTAGCTTCGCGGTGTAAGCACAGCGCTCATGCCTGAAGTAGAAGTACTGGAACCGGTTAAGAAATCAGCCCCTAAAAGGCAGGAATACATCTGTTATCATTGTGGTACAGCCTGCCTCACCAACAGTATTATCATTGAGGATAAATATTTTTGTTGTGAGGGCTGTAAACTGGTGTATGAGATCCTTGATAACAATGGCCTCTGCGACTATTACAAACTGGAGAATCACCCCGGACTTTCGCAGATTAAGCCTCTGCGCAAAGACAAATACGCCTATTTGGATGACGAGTCTATCGCGCGGCAGTTATATAATTTTACCGATGGCGACCGCACTATTGTTACGCTATATCTCCCCGGCGTTCATTGCAGCTCCTGCATGTGGCTGCTGGAGAATCTTACCCGGCTAAAAGAAGGCGTCACAGAAAGCAGGCTCAACTTCAGCAATAAGGAAGTCACGATCCATTTTACCAGGCAGAAGACGAGCCTGAGAGAACTGGTTGAATTGCTCACAACCATCGGCTACGAACCCTATATCAGTCTAGCGGATACTGAAAAGAAAAAGCCCGCGGCCGATCGCTCCAAAGTGTATAAACTCGGCGTAGCAGGGTTTTGCTTTGGCAATATCATGCTGATGAGCTTTCCAGAGTATCTGTCGGGTAATATGGAGATGGAGCATCAGTA
>JAFAAT010000262.1 GCA_023426425.1 Bacteroidota bacterium
GGTCTGTGCTAGCTATTTCGTCAATTTGTTGAAGCACTCCTAGTTGTGCATACCTGTTTTCAGGTGAATATTTTAGGTCGCAAGCCCAGCCAATATCGTCCTTGTCATAAGTGTCTGCACCCGAGAAGTAAATGGCTGGAATTTCTTTGTCGTCGTCAGCAAATTTTATAATGCCAATCCAAAGGGCAACAATGCTTTCAGGAACGGCGTTTTGCTCTACAAGCCCTGTGAGCCAATCGACAATTTCCGCCTGTTCTGCTTCTATATCCAACTTGCGCAAAGATGTCCAATAGGTTTTCGGAACAACTTGCTCATGAAAATCTATAAACTTACTCCATGCATCTTTTGCGTTTGTCTTTAAATCAAGGATTGTCGTCAAACTGTCCCATGATTGCTCGTGTTGAAAGTCCATATAATTGTTGCTAGATTCTCTGTCGCTTTGTGTTCGTGTGGGCATTCATGGAATGCACAGCTCTGGTTGAAGAAATACAGCTAAATTGAAAAACTAAGTTTAGCCCAATGTTCGTTTCCCACCGGACGCAAAACCCCTGCTACTTGAAGTGCTTCTTGTCACCCGAACGTTGATTCTCTTGTTAGCGCCCCTTCTTCCAAGTCTAAGTCCTTCATGAATAGTTCTTTCACTGTTCGAACAACTTCATTTCGGTTGACGGATGATGGATTACGTCTAACTTTCTTATAATATTCCCTTGATAGTTTCTCTGCAAGTTCTCCTACAGTTATTAAATCCAGTTCTTTGCCAAGTTTGAAAGCAACCTTCATTGCGGTAATTGAGAACGTTATACCAAAAAGCCCTGCCTGCCATGAGAAATAAAGTCCCATAAGCGAAGCAAAGAACACAAACGCTAACGAAAGTGGCAACCAAAGTTTTGGACGTAAAATATTTGTTCGAAAGCCCAGTTCTTTGTCTAAAGCGTTAATCTGCCGCCTGCGGAGTTTACGAGGAAAAAGCTGTTTAAGATTTGTGTTGACTGTAATTTCCTTTTTCGGAAATGCCGTAGTCGCCGATATAGCAGTTTTCAATTTGTAAAATGCCTGTTGTGTCGTGCAATCATTTGCTCTCTCACCCTGAACCTTGTATGTAATAATGTCGCAAAGTTCACCAAAGGTCTTTACGTCTTTGAGTTCTGTGTCACCGAACTTGAAACCAAACGAATTTTCAACCTTTGTCAGGACGTCTCCGACGTCTTCAGGGTCAATGTTCTTTAACTCTATAGTTGTAGGACTGGTCATTTTAGCATTCCAAGTAACGTCCGACAGCTTGCTGCAGTAGTGGCATTCTGTGTTTCGTCAGCTTAAATTTAGTACATAAGATTAATAGTATCGATTGGTTCAGCGTATGTTTGTCCAGCGGCCGTTGCAGCAAACTGATGTTGTGCGCTGTTAGTCAGACTTTTTGACCTTCCCGCGGCTCGTAATAAACTGATCGCGACAGGTTGAGAAGTTTACAAGCTCTTGCGAGGCTATAGCCATTCTCTTGTATCCACACGACCAACCACACGTGCATACCTTAAGCTTAGCTAAATAGTTTTGCCGGGGGGCTTAGTCTGTGGAGCTTTCTGAAAGGTGCTTTTTGTAGGCTGCGGGAAACAGATGTTCCAGTTCGGTCATCTTAGTATCTCTGAGATTGTCGAAGACGTATATCATCCATTGCAGGGGATCAACTTCTTCCTTCTTGCACATCGCAAAGAATGAATAGATACATGCTGCTCTTGCCGCGGCCTCATGAGATCCGGCAAACAAGTAGTTCTTCCTGCCCAGAGCCAGCGGGCGAATGGCATTCTCCACCAGGTTATTGTCTATCTCTATACTACCGTCATTGAGGTATGCATTCAGCTTCTCCCATCTTTCCACAGTATAGACTATAGCCTTCCCCATTGCGCTCTTAGGAAGTACTTTACCGGAGTAATATTCATCCTTAAGCCATTTGCCGAATGCATTCATCTGCGGCAGTGCCTTCGATAGTCTCAGTTCCTTACGCTCTGCAGGTGTCAGGTTTCTTTCCTTTGCATCTTCCTCTATTTTATAGAGTGCCTGGATAAAGCCCAATGCTATGGACGCCGTGTCCTTGTCGTTGGTGAGCGCGTTATGGAACTCACGTCTGGCATGTGCCCAGCAACCCACATGGGTCACGCCCTCGCGCTTGCCAATCTTATCATAGACCCCATAGCCGTCGGTCTGAAGAAAACCCTGAAAGCCATCCAATACATTAGCTGCAGCAATGGCTCCACGACCAGGCTGGTAGTTAAACAGCACTGTACTATCCAATGGGCAATAGTATACCCAGTAGTAACCCTGATGGCAACTACCTTCTTTAATGCCGTCCTGCACCTTGATGGGACTTTCATCGGCCTGCAGGTAACCTTTGGCTCTGGTTCTTTTCAGCAGAAACTCATAAAGGATGTTCAGCACTTCGAGCCCCTGCCTGCCCCATCCTTCAATCGTGGTGGCAGGTATTGGTATGTCCCCCCACTTGAAGCGCTGCGCCTGCCGGTAATAAGGCATATGATATGCATACTTATCTACCAGGATAGATGCGATCAATGATGTTCCGGCCATACACCTGGGAAACAGCCTTTCAGGAAGCGGTGCTATCAGAAAAGTATCTGCATCCTTTGCTTTATACTTATGGCGGATGGTGCGGCGGATATAAACAGAGACTGGCTTTATCTCCAGTTCCTCAGTCACTTCCTGCCCTATGCAGATCATGTTGGTCAGATCGCCTTCAGGGTGGATATGGACTTCTTGTACAGGCAGATTATCCGGTAGTGGTGTACGGCCTGGATGTTTGGCCGGTGAACCCTTCTTGCGTTCGTAGGTTATCTTCTCAACAGTTTCTTCCTGAAGCCACTTTAATTCTTCTGCAGGCATTGAGAAGGGTAACTGTGGTTGATCAGACTGTTGGAAGCGTTCTCTTTTCTTGCCGTAGGCGAGCTTTTGGAGTTTCTCCACCAGGGCTTTCAGTTTGAGGTTTTCCTCAAGTAGCTTTTCGTTGTGTTGCTGTAATCCGGTTGATTGCTGCTGAAGTTCTTCAGCCTTTTTTAGCTGCTTTTCCAGGAGCTCGAGAAGCTCTTTTTGACTCAGGTTTTGCAGCGTTTCAACCATGGTATAAAGATACGGCACAGCACGCTGAAAGCCTAATAAAATCAGTAGTTTCAGCTGATTTTTCTGCAACTATTTATCCACATTTTGACCCTTGTCAGGCAGTATTCCAACGTGGTTTTTGAGTGCTTTTTTTGATGGTGATTCCTTCTGTCAAAAGTACCAGTTGAGCCCAGGTGATGGAGTGATCAGCGCCAGTTGCAGAAGGTGGTGCAAAGGTTCCTTTCTCCAGTCTTTTGTAGTAGAGTACAAGTCCGCCACTTTCCCAATGCAATAGCTTCAGGTGGGTTCTGCTTCTGTTGAGGAAGACAAACACTTCACCGCTTAGCGGATCGCGCTGTAGTTCCATGCGAATGATGCCACATAAAGCATCGAAGCTCTTGCGCATGTCTGTGGGTTGAGCATAGAGCAGGAACCGGTGCGATGATGAAAGCGCAAACATCAGGCGAGGCGGATCAGGTGAGCGATCAGTGGAAGGTCGGCACCTGAGAGATGAATGTTTACCCCATTGGGAAAGGAAAGGCGGATGGGCGAGTCTATTGCAGCAGGAGCAGTGATGGAAATAAATCCGTTCGTCTCTTGTGAGGCCAGCTTATACTTCTTGCGCCAGTAGTGGAAGGTTGCTAACTTCATTCGGTGTTCTGCACAGAAGTCTACAATGGTCGAGTTGCTTTGTTCTTGCTGCTGCACCAGTGAGAACATCAGGTCTTGTTTGGACATAGAGTTGATCGTTAGGCGGCAAATCTAACCATCGATCCAGAGGAAGGGAATACGTGGTTGGTCGTGTGGATACATT
>JAFAAT010000268.1 GCA_023426425.1 Bacteroidota bacterium
GTACACTATGTTCATGAGGAAGTACATAGTTCAGCACGCCGAAGATGCCTTTCTTCATTTCGCCAGTGTAAGCAGAGCCGCCGATCAGGATCACCTTGCGGGTGAAGTTTACGATTGTGAAGTTGCCCTGGCGGGTGCCATCTACTGCAGGGTCAGCCAGGAAGCCCGGAGCCTGAAGGATGAGCCACTCAGGATTTTGAGACATCATCTCTTCTTCTGTGGGGCGCAGGAACAGGTCGTTGCAGAACAGGTTAGCCCATGGAGTTTCATTTACTACACGGAGGTTAAGGCGGTATTTTGGATCAGCGCAGGCATAAGCATCGCGTACCCATACTTCCTTGCCACTCAGATAGGCGCAAACCTTATCGTAGAGTTTGTCAAAAACCTCAGGAGAAATAGGGATGTTTACATCGCCCCAGTCTACAGTAGATTCTGTCTTAGCGTCCTTGACGGTGAATTTATCCTTGGGTGAGCGACCTGTGAATTTGCCGGTGCTGACGCAAAGTGCGCCGGTGTCGTTTAATTCACCTTGTCCGAGTTCGATAGTTTTGTTTACCAGTTCTTCAGGGGAAAGATTCCAGTGAGCAATGGCGACGTTAAGACCCAGATCGGCCAGATTAGCAGATGGGTTTTTCTTACCAAATTCCTGCATAGAAGAGTTCTTTTTGTGAAAAATTTTAGACGGCAAAAATAACACTTATAAGCTATCCCCGAGATTTATTCTTCAATTTGTTGTGGTATATAGGCGGTTGTTAATATGTCTACTCCGCCCCGAAAGCCGCTATACTCCTTAGCTATGAAATAAAATGATATTGGTCATGCGGTTTTTGAGAGCAAGTAGCATTGATACTTGCGTAAGCCACCTGAATTGATAATTTTACAGTCTGAGCGGAGGAAATATTACCCGCATTCCTAAAGAACAAACAATGAGACACCTATTTCTGGCAGCATTCCTGATCATAGCTGCAACTGCTTCAGCCCAGGAGAAGCTGGGTTCTGCAGACATGAAAGAGCTGAGAAAAAGAATTACCGGCAATTTTGACAACCAGGAGCAGGTTTCTGCAGACCCGAGTTATGCACCCATAATATTGAACGCCAGGGAGATATCACTGAAGGGCAAGAAATCGGATGGCTACTGGATCTATGTAGAACAGGATATGTCGCCATATGGGTCCAGAGCTTACCACCAGCGCATCTATAATATATATAAGCACCAGGAAGGCGTAGCCGCCAAAACCTACGAGCTTAAGAACCCAGATGCTTTTGTTGGCGCCTGGCGAAACACGGATATGTTCCGGAAAATTTCAGTAGACTCGTTGATTGAAGGATGTATCCTGTATTTTTCCAAAGATAATGCGGGCAACTACCTGGCCAATACATTGAACCGCGATTGCCTGAATACGGTGAACGGAGCTGCCTACGCCACTACAGAACTCATCGTGACACCTAACATGATTATCAACTGGGACAGGGGCTGGGACAACTCAGGTCGACAGGTGTGGGGTGCTGAGAAAGGTGGTTATCGTTTTAGGAAATTTACCCGACCGAGTTATTAGCAGTTCGCCTGATTTGATGGATAAACTGTTCATTTTTAGCGACTTAGCCAGTCTCTAACAATTTTCTTGCTTAAACTTTTTTTTGAACTCAAAACCAGTATCTTTGCGCAAAATTTGGCGGGGGGGTAGCGTTGTTGCGCCCATTCGACACAGACTTTTCAAGGCATTGTAATGAGTTCCAGACGTTTCTTTTCCTATCTGGCGTTGAGCTTCTCCCTTTTATTTGGCGCGGCTCCCGCTATTGCACAACACGAGTCTAGTCATGAGCATGAAGATATTGCTCCGCACAATGAGGATGTCGCTGCGGATGCCCATGACAGCCATGGGGAAAAGAAAGCGGGCTTTGATGCCTCGGAGGTGATTTTCGGGCATATTGGCGATTCCCATTACTGGCACTTTTTCGATATCGGTGATTTTTCGGCGTCTGTACCCTTACCGGTAATCATTTACCATCCTGAGAAAGGGGTTGATGTTTTCTCTGCTTCAAAGTTTGACCATGGACATGCTTCCTACAACGGATATCATCTTGAGCATGGCATGAAAGAAAGCATTGTGTCTGAGGATGGTGCTTCTATCATCGACTTCTCTATTACTAAGAATGTATTGTCCATGATCATCTCTGTCATTCTCCTGGTTTGGATTATGACCGGGGTCGCAAAAAAGTACAGGCAGAAGGGTGCAATGACTGCTCCTTCAGGTTTTCAGAATGCGTTGGAGCCCGTAGTTACTTTTATCCGCGACGATGTGGCTAAACCAAACATAGGAAAGAAGTACATGGGCTATATGCCGTTCCTGCTAACTATATTCTTCTTTATCTGGATTAACAACCTGCTCGGGCTCATTCCAGGCGGTGCTAACTTCACAGGTAATATAGCCGTAACCGGATGTCTTGCATTGATTACTTTTATTGTGATGGTTGCAAGTGGCAACAAGCATTTCTGGGGGCATCTGCTAAATCCTCCCGGGGTGCCATTTGCTGTGAAAATATTGCTGGTGCTTATCGAGATCATTTCTCTGTTTATCAAGCCAGTAGCCCTGATGATTCGTCTTTTTGCGAACATTATGGCCGGTCATATTATTATCCTGAGTATTGTTTCCATGATCTTCATTTTTGGAGGTCTGAGCCAGATTGCTGGTTGGGGTTTTTCTCCGGTGTCTCTGGCCTTCACAGTGTTCATGTTCTTCCTTGAGTTGCTGGTTGCGGCAATACAGGCCTTCATATTCACCAACCTGGCTGCGGTATTTATTGGTCAGTCGGTAGAAGAAGCTCATCATCATGAAGAGGACCACGGAGAGCATGTGTCTGAAAACCCTGTTACCGGCCAGGCATACCAAGTTTCTGAAAAAGAGATAATAGCTTAAAGATTTATAAAACGTAGTTTTTTCATCAAAATCCATATATAACATGTCTTTGTTAAACACAATTCTGTTGCAGGCAAATGAATTAGCAGGTGTTTCTGCTGAAGCGGCAGCAGCTGGTGCGTCTGGTCTGGCTAAAGCTGGTGGTGCAATCGGTGCAGGTATTGCTGCACTTGCTGCTGGCGTAGGTATCGGTCAGATTGGTAAAGGTGCGGTAGAAGCTATCGCTCGCCAGCCTGAAGCTTCTGGTGACATCCGTGCTAACATGATCCTTACCGCGGCCTTCGTTGAGGGTGTTGCGCTGTTCGGTGTAATTGCTGGCCTGCTTGCGGTTGTTCTTTCTTAAGAATAAACGCTCATGTTATTATAACTGCGCCCGGAGCACAGGGCAATGGGCGCAGTTATCTTACCGGATTTGAGAGGAAAACAAAATAATTTTTTGATTAAAACAGTATATGGAACTACTTACCCCGGAACTCGGTTTGTTCTTTTGGACGCTACTGGCATTCCTTATCGTATTCTTCATTTTGAAGAAGTTTGCCTGGAAGCCTATTCTGAACGCCCTCAATGAGCGTGAAACCGGCATTGCTGAGTCAATTGCTGCTGCCGACCGCGTTCGCAAGGAAATGGCGCAGATGCAGAATGAAAGTGAGAAGCTGTTGGCCCAGGCCCGTGAAGAGCGTACTACAATGCTGAGAGAAGCAAAGGAGACTCGTGACCGCATGGTCAATGAAGCAAAGGAAGCCGCAAAGGTTGAAGCAAACAAGATCATCTCAGATGCGCAGCAGCAGATTCATCAGCAGAAGATGGCTGCACTGACAGAAGTGAAGAATGAGATTGGTAAGCTGGCTATCGAAGTTGCAGAAAAGGTATTGCGCAAGCAGCTTTCTACTGTAGAAGCCCAGAACGCTTACGCAAATCAGCTTGCTGAAGAAGTAAAGTTGAACTAATTCAGGGTCAGATTGTATAAAGTCGAACAGCTAAATTAAAAAATGCAAAATCCTCGCCTCGCCTCACGATATGCAAAGTCCCTGCTGGATCTCGCAGTAGAACAGAACCAGTTGGAAACCACTCTGATGGATGTGAAGCTACTGGATAGCGTCATCCAACAAAGCCGTGACTTTGCTGTTATGTTGCGCAGCCCGATTATCAAGGCTGATAAGAAGCAGGCCATCATTCAGGCTATACTGGGTGACCGCCTTGCTCCGCTTACCAAAGCATTTGTAAACCTGATCGTCAGCAAAGGCCGTGAAGTCAATCTTCCTGAAATTGTTTCTTCATTCATCGCACAGTATAAGGAAATGAAGAAGATCAAGACAGTGAAGCTTACCACTGCAGCTCCTGTAAGTGATCAGCTCCGTCAGACTATCCTAGCGCGTGCTACTGCTTCTCTGAAAGATAGCCAGGTGGAACTGGTCGAAGCGGTAAACCCTGACCTGATCGGTGGTTTCGTTCTTGAAATGGATGATAAGCTTTTTGACGCTAGCATTGCACATGATCTGCATGAGGTGCGGAAGCAGTTCCTGCAGAATATTTACGTAAGGAATATCAGATAAAAAGCAAACTTTGCAGCGATGCAGAGACTGTAATAGAAATTAACTATTTAAATACTCCAAAATAATGGTTGACATTAAACCGGATGAAATATCGGCGATTCTCCGCCAGCAGCTAACGAACTTCGACGCAGGTGCAAGCCTGGAAGAAGTGGGTACCGTTCTGCAAATAGGTGATGGTATCGCCCGCGTTTATGGATTGAACGGTGTACGCCAGGGTGAACTAGTTGTGTTCGAAAGCGGCATCAAAGCGATCGCGATGAACCTGGAAGAAGACAACGTGGGTGTGGTAATGATGGGTGATTACTCCGACATCAAGGAAGGTGCACGTGTTCGCCGCACCGGCCAGATCGCCTCCATCAAAGTAGGTGAAGGCATGAGCGGTCGTGTCGTAAATACACTTGGCGAGCCTATCGACGGAAAAGGTCCGCTGCAGGGTGAACTGTATGACATGCCATTGGAGCGT
>JAFAAT010000011.1 GCA_023426425.1 Bacteroidota bacterium
CTCTGTTACCCTTTATGGGCAGGATCCCGACCACCGTCCCGACATTTATGGTAAGATTGGCAACTCCGGCGTGAGCATCCCTACCCTGGACGACGCCAAGAAACTATATAGTGGCTTTAACCTCGCCGATCCAAAGACTTCAGTCTCCATGACCATCAATGGTCCTGCACCGACGTTAACTGCCTTCTTTATGAATGCCGCCATCGATCAGCAGTGTGAGCTCTACATCAAACAAAACGGCCTTGAAGAAGAAGTAAATAAGAAGATTGACGGCATCTATCTGGAGAAAGGTGTGCCTCGTCCTTATTACAATGCTGAAGTAGCTATTGGCAAGGAAGGCAGCGCAGACCAGGTGAAGCTGCCCGAAGGAAATGATGGCCTGGGCCTTATGTTGCTTGGTGTCACCGGCGACCAGGTATTACCTCGCGAAGTGTACGAAAAGATTAAGACGGACACCCTGAAGCAGGTACGTGGTACCGTGCAGGCAGATATCCTGAAGGAAGACCAGGCGCAAAACACCTGTATTTTCTCTACTGAGTTTTCACTCAGAGTGATGGGTGACGTACAGCAGTACTTTATCAACAATGGTGTGCGCAATTTCTACTCTGTATCCATTTCCGGCTATCACATTGCAGAAGCAGGTGCCAATCCTATTTCCCAGCTGGCCTTCACGCTCTCGAACGGCTTCACCTTTGTGGAGTATTACCTGAGCAGGGGCATGCATATCGACGACTTTGCACCGAACCTTTCATTCTTCTTCAGCAATGGAGTAGACCCCGAATACAGTGTAATAGGAAGAGTGGCCCGCCGCATCTGGTCTAAGGCCATGAAGCTAAAATATGGTGGCAACGAGCGCTCTCAAATGCTCAAGTACCATATTCAGACTTCCGGTCGTTCGCTTCACGCGCAGGAGATTGATTTCAACGATATCCGCACTACGCTTCAGGCCCTCTACGCGATCTACGACAACTGTAATTCGCTTCATACCAACGCTTACGATGAGGCCATCACTACCCCCACGGAGGAAAGTGTGAGAAGAGCTATGGCCATTCAGCTGATCATCAATAAAGAACTGGGGCTTGCCAAGAACGAGAACCCACTTCAGGGCTCCTTCATCATTGAAGAACTTACTGACCTCGTGGAGGAAGCTGTTTACGCAGAATTTGACAGGATCACAGAGCGTGGTGGCGTACTTGGTGCAATGGAAACAATGTATCAGCGCGGAAAGATCCAGGAAGAGAGTCTTTACTACGAAACACTGAAGCATTCCGGAGAGTATCCCTTGATAGGTGTAAATACATTCCTCAGCTCGAAAGGCTCACCAACAATCATTCCGAGGGAAGTCATTCGTTCCACTACAGAAGAAAAAGAATTCCAGATTGCCACAGTGAAGAATCTGCAAAAGCGGAGTGGCGGTCAGGGTGAAGAGATGTTGAAACGCCTCCAGCAGGTAGCCATCAACAATGGCAACATCTTTGAGGAACTGATGGAAACTGTGAAGTATTGCTCGCTGGGACAAATTACTAAGGCATTGTTCGAAGTCGGCGGCCAGTACAGACGCAATATGTAGTAAGTCCGGAGAGACGTAGCATGCTACTTTTCCCAAAATGCAATAGAGACGTAGCATGCTACGTCTCCACCAGGTGAATCTAGAGGGATTAAGGCTTTAGGCGTTCAATTGAAGTATCGCAAGGGCATTATGACAGCCATTTTTTAACTGGTAATGTGTACTATTTACCTCCTGGGAAAACTCAATACCCAGTAAGAGGAAAAGTGGCAATAAGGAATTTGCAGGCAGGGTACAGGTAAGGGAGATTGGATCCGTCTCAGTTCCGCTTAAAGGCAGATGGTCTGTATCGGCTTTAACAGCGACCTTGCTGAGGTTCGGGAAGTCGAAGGCTGCACCGATCGCTACCAGGCGGTAATGCGTGGCTTCCATTGGTGACCTGATGTGCTCAACGGGGACAAAGGGTGGGATGATAACCTGCATCTCTCCCGTAGTTCTATTAATACTGTGTGTTATTGGAATATTTATTACTGCAGATAGTGAAGCATGTATGTTGAATTCAAAACCATTGAACAGGTCAAACTGTCCATCTGAAATCGTTCTTTCGCCGCGGGGGTTTACAGTGTCTGACTTTATGATTTCGATTGCCTTCTTTGTCATGCGGCCCATCAGGCGATTATCAAAGGCATTAGCGATGAGTTCCCTGGTGGTGCTGTAGATCAATTGACAGGCCTTGGTAGCTCTGGTAAACTCCCTGTTGTTCTCGCGCGTGCGGGCGTAGTTTGGATCTGTATCGATCCGGGACTTAGGAATGTCAGACTTCTGTTTAATCAGGTAGCCGTCCTGGCTTTTGTAGAAAGTTAGGTCACCTATAGTACCCAGAAACTTCAATGGACCAATCTGTCTTGCCATATTTCTTTGATTTAATGCTTTAGAAAGTTTGTAAAGGAACGTTCACTTAGCGGGTGAGGCCGGCACTGCCATCGCTGAACTTTGACCACGGTTCCAAAGTCGGGCTGAGGAAATGCTCCATACTCACGTGCTGGAAGCTGGTACAAAGGAAGAGAAAACGTTGATAGGAT
>JAFAAT010000016.1 GCA_023426425.1 Bacteroidota bacterium
GAGGAAGTCCATTCATAGGCTATTCTTTGCATAGGCGTAGTTGTCTGCAGCAGTTAGGGAAGGGTTATCCTGGTTGCCGTCCGAGAAGGAGCTGTGCGCGTGAAGATTGCCAAAGTAGTAGTTGAAAGGCTGAGCCGTTGTAGTCGTGGTGCTTCCAGACAAGTATCCGCCGGTTCTGTAGAGTGGTCCTCCTATGCAAAGATGGTTGTAGGAGAAAACAAAAAAGTGATAGGTGGTGTTTGTAGCCAATCCAGAGGTTGCAAAACAGAAGTTGCTGCCAGTGGACACGACCGTAGCGTTGCCGAGCGCGCTGCCTGGTGCATAGTTGAGACCATCCTGAGGGAACGCTGATAAGCTGCTATTCGTGCTCATGACTACGAGATAGCTGTCGGCTGCATCATTGTATGGATTAAAGAATCCGGTGATTTCATGTTCGCCAGGTAGAAGAATGAGATTCCAGGCATTGTGGGCAGGAGCCTGGCATGGCGGTACAATCTGGGTTGCTTGCTGACCGCTGAGAGGAGCGCTGGTCTGGTAAACAGGACCATTGCTGCATGCAAAATTGTTGAGGCTGAATATTTTGAAGTAGTAAGTAGTGCTGTGGTTTAGCGCGAGGGAGGTGAAGGAGTTTGCACCACCACGATATACGACAGTGGCTGTGCCGATTTGATCTCCCGGAAAATAAACGGTGCCATTGATGGGGACTGATGCCACAGGAGAAGTTGATTGGAGGACGAGGTATTCGCTTGCGTCTGCAACAGAGTTGAAGGTTCCGGTGATGCTACTGGCAGTGACATTCGTGAACTGCAGGTTGCCGGGCTGTGCGCTGGGAGTGACACAGGGTGGACCAGCAGGAGTAGTTATGGTATTGGTGAGAGGATCAGAGGTTCTGTAGGAAATGGTTCCGTTGCAATAGATGTTGAGGGAGAAAACGTAAACGGTGTAATTTGTTTGGGGATCTAAATTCTGTGCCGAGAAGCTGGTGTTGCTTCCCCGGTAGACAACGATGCCGTCACCCACATTGTCGCCGGGATTGAAAACATAGCCATCAGGAGGATTGGCGGTGAGGTTGTTGTTGGCTGTGATGATCACGACGTATTCGTCGGGAGAGGGATTGGCAGCGGTAAAGGAGGCATCGAAAGAAGTGGCGGTAATATTAGTGAATGCTAGTGTTGTGGGAGATGCCGAGGGCGTAGAACAGGGCTGGCCAGCTGCAATGATCTTTAGGTTGTCTAAAGCGATTAGCGGTCGCGATCCTGTGGTGCCACCAGCTGAGTTGTAGTAGTAGAACCGTAGCCGTGCATCAGGATTGTTGTTGAAGGATGCGGGGAGTGTGACCGATACAGTGCCAGTGCCGGGGACATAGTTTGTGACGGTGACTGTTGCACCAGAAAGTTCTGTGAAGTTGATTCCGTCAGTTGAGGCGTAGACTCTGAGCGTACCGGTGCGATTGCTGGAAGTGGCTCCATTGAAAACAGTTTGCCAGTCGAAGCTTAGGGTTCCGGCATTAATACCGGAGAAGTCCATAAAGAAGTCGAATGCAAGCGAGCTGGTATTGTTGGTAGTGCCGGTGACCAGCATAAGCAGGCGTCCACCTGCTGAATCTATATGGAGACCGCCGGAGCTGCCCGTGGTGAAGGTGGCAGAGGAAGTAATGATTCTTGTGGGGTCAGGAATGGGATTGATGCCTCCCGGAAGTACTGGGGCGAATCTTTCTACGCCAGGGCCGGAGGCAAAGCCGTTTGTCCAGAAGCCAATCGAGTCAAATGTCTCCGTATAGGTGAGAGCAGGTTGAGAAGACATAGGTACAGGTACCTGTGCCTGGATTGTGAAAGTAAAGACCAGTACGGCAAGGAGGATAAAGATGTGCTTCATACTCGGTTTGATCAGTGGTTTTTAGGTTTCAAAGCGCAACTTTACGTAGTAGCAATACCAGCTGCGTGTGATGGTGCGAAGATACAGCAGTAGATTTATTGATATGAGTGCTCTGTTCTAATTTGAATGAGGAACGTGTATGCATATCCCAGGCTGCACAGCGGTGGGAGATAAACGCGAAATCAATAGTAAGTTTGTAACAGCAACCTGTAACAGTGTATGTACATAAAGAACCAGGAATTTAAGGATGAGGACACTTTGATGGAGATGCTCTTCGACTTCTCACTTGGAGAAGCTTCGCCGTTGATCGAAGAGTTGAAGCAGCAGATTGAGCGGGACTTGGAGGAGAACCAGGCATTCCAGGATTACAAGAAAACTCTGACAGATGAGGAAGACCTGCTGGAGCTGGAGACGGAGGAGCGGTATATCAGGCTGGCAGAGACTCTGATGGAGCGGTTTGACCTGTTTAAGGTATTTAAGCAGAAGATGTATGGTGTAAAGGATGGTGCGGAGACGCTGTTATATGAAATGGATCTGGTCTAGGAGTGCCAGTCTCCTAAAACTCAAGGAGCATCTCATATTGCCCGTGACCGGGTGTTAGTCCAAGCTTTCTGGTAAAAGATTTAAAAGGCAGATCTGATTCTTCGACATTGATGATTCTGATCGCCGTTGACTCAGTCAGTCTGATCAACTCCTGAAGAAGTGAAGTAGCTAGCCCATTCCTGCGGTGCGCTTTGGCGATAGCGATCTGAGGGAGGTCGCCTATAGCGAATTCCATTATGCCATAGCCGACCAATTCTTCAGAGAGGCAGACGCCGAGGACCAGGAAATGATTTGATACCCTTGAAACAGCATCTATAGAGTTTTGCCAGGAAGGCTGGAAGTCCCAGAAGCTTTGAAAAAGCTTCCAGTCGGGATTTGTGATGGGTGCGAAAGTATAGGGAATGGGTTGAGCGGGGGAAGGGAATTGGATAGCGCTGGCTTCAGCGATATAGTAATCCAATGTTCTTGTTTTCTGAAATCCCAGCTTTTCATAAAGACCTACAGCACCAGTATTCACCCGAAGCACTTCGAGAAGATATTGTTCGACTCCGTGGTTCTTTAAGCGCGACATGCACTCGGAAAAGATACCTGAAGCTAAACCGCGCATTCTGTAGGTTCCGACGGTGGCTGTGCTGATATCATAGGCGGCTTTTCTTCCATTCCAGATGCCGATGCCGTTTAATGTAAAGCTTAGCAGCTCGTGGTCGAGAAAAGCCCCAAAGGAACATTGAGCGTCGTAGCCTCTGCGTTTCATCATTGCCAGGAGTTGCTCGTCTGATTTTTGCATAGGCACGGCATAGTCGCTGAATGCGAGCCTGTGTGCTGCACCGATCCTGCTTATCGGGAGACCTTCAAGTGACCTGATTTCGATCATAGGAGCTGAGATTACTGGTCACCGGGCTTTCTTCTAAAGAAGCTCATCGCCCTGGCGACATTCAGGAACCCACTAAACCTTTGCTTCCAGCCAATCTTCTTCTTTAGTGTTGTCAGGAATGGTGTCAGAAATGATGCTGTGAACTGTACTTCCTGAGGCGTCAGTGGCTGTTTGGCGTACTTCTGTTTCAGGTAGATATTCATAAAACTACTGAAATTCGTACTGAATTCCGGATCCACCACAGATTTTGCATACTGCATTGGCGTAAGTTCCTCCCTTGGGAAGCCGGTCTGGTGGAGATAGAAACCGGCAGCCTGGTAAGCCCAGTAGGGTTTTGCTACCGGAGCGGCCCGACGATAGCGTAGCAGGTAGTACATGAAGATCAAAGTGGGCAAAAGCAATATGAGCAGGATGAGCACACCGGCAATAATGGCTGCGTTTCTAAACAGTGCTGTATAATCTGTTTCTGCTTCCCGGGCCTGCTTTTTTGCTTCCTCTTTTTGTTGCGGCAATTCTTTTGGCTGCAGGTAGACTTCATCGGTGGGTACGGGGTCTGGGAAGCGGGCGGCAAGGCGGTTGCCGTCTTCACGGGCGCCTGGTTTTATCTGCTTCATGGCCTCGGCGTAAGATACAGCTGTGGCCTGCTCTCCTTTGTCGATGCTGGACAGCGGGACATCAATACTATCTCTCTTAATGCTGGCTATTTTCATGTCCAGCTTCATTTCCATCGGCTTGAGCTTGTATTCCTTGTCGTGAAAGACCATGCTGCGAACCTTGAGGGTGAGGATTTTTTTGAGGGTATCTATGTCCTGAACGATACCTTCGGCAGCGAGCCAGGCGCGGGGCGGCTGCATTGGCGGAGTGCCATCTGGTTTGGGACTTTCCTGGGCGTCGCTATTACCTACGGTTGTGTCGAAGTCTAGCCAACCATAGCCAGGGAAATAGACCTGTACCCAGGCGTGTGCCTGATCGCCGTAATACCAATACCAGCCTTTGTTTTTATCACTCCTGTCGACAGTCAGAAAACCTGCTACGATACGGGATGGTATTCCGAGCGAACGCAGCATGAACAAAGTGGCGCCTGCGTAGTAGGCACAGTATCCCTTGCGGTTTTCGAACATGAAATAGAGCAGCTTAGAGGCACTGGGAATGTCGGGCACTCCGGGATTGTCTGTGTATTGGAATAGCGCGTCCCCGTTTTCGTCTTTGGAGAGGAACCAGTCGCGAAGGGCGAGTACTTTATCCACGGGTGTTTTTGCATCGGTGGTAAGCTTTCTTGCCTGATCTGCTATTTTTTGAAACTTGGGATCATTAGGCATGAAGGTGTAATAGTCCATGAACTTCTGATCAACACCTTCGTAGTTGGTTACCTGACGCAGGACCTGAAAGCGTTGCTCCTGGAATTTTTCCAGTTCTTCATTGTCCTGGGGGTTATAGATGAAATAGGCACTATTAAGTTCAGAGACATAGCTCTTTGCCCTGAAGGCAGTCTTGAATTCCTGGCGATAGTCTTTTTCTATGGCGATTGGTTGGACGAAGAACCCGGTGCTTGGTGCAACATAGAGGTCGGGAGAAAGAGACTTTGTATAGACTTCTATTTCCACGGTTTTCCTGAGTTTGGGACCAAGTGCGTTCTTTATGACGGAGGAGTCTGTTTTTGTAAAAAACAGTGGCAGCTTTGATGGATCGGGTTCGAAGAGATCATCGAAAGGGATGATGGAGTCGCGCTCAAAAGTTTCAGTGAGCGTGTCGAACTTAGAGTAGTAGAATGCAGTGAGGTAAAGAGGGTTGGGCATGTCAGTGCCGGGGAAGTAGTTGTCTATCCTTGCACAGAACAACAATTCGTTGTCACGACCTAGAGAGCCGGTGAGGCGGGAATAGTCTTTAAGGTCGAAGGTGCCGTCTTTCTTTTGGTCGAGCATGCTGGTTTTGCCACCCTTGCCGCTGCCGCCGTAGTTAGCGACTGTTTCCTTAATTTCTGCCTGCATGAAATAGACTACACCGCCCAGGAGCAGTCCTGCGAGTATGGCGAAGAAAACCAGCCGCGAAGAGAGGAACCACCAAAACTTTTTGGATTTGTCTTTATAGCTGTAAATCTGTTCGGCGGTGAAAATGATATAAACTGCATAGAGGAGAATCGGTGTGAAAGCCCAGAGGAGGCCTTCTACGGAGTTTGACTTTTGTCTGGCTATGATGAGGATGGCTGAAAGTAGCAGGGTGACGGAGACGATGATGGACCAGTAACGCAACCGGATGAAGCCCCAGCCAATGAGCCAGCCGCAGGTGAACAAGATGGTGAATACCAGGAATTGAACTGAGATGAAGAATGCGTCAAACTCACCTGTGGCTATACTGTCAAGTGTTTTATAGATCGCGTAAAACCCAGCGGCGAGTATCAAAATTGTAGGCAGAAAGCGAAAGCGAAACGAATAGAAAATGGCACTGGCGACCATGCCTGCCGTTGCGAACAGGGTCAGTTGTAAAGTGACATTTGCTATGGGAGGAAGGAATGAAAACAGTCCTTTGGTAGGATCACCGATGACCCCATAGTACTCGTTTGCATTCCAGAGTAGGAAATATGCGACGAGGGCAGTGGGGAGTATCAGGAAAATGAGTTTCGCGAGAAGTTCGTTGACCGGCGCGGCTCTTTGTATCTTCATAGAATATCAACTCTAAATTTAGGAGAAATATTCTGCAGGGAGATGTTAAACTAGCAGTCAGTAATCAGTCGGCAGGGGAAAGTATTCTAAAATCGAGGTTGGTGCTGCTCTCTATTTCCCGTCTTGAAATAGCCAAACCACTGCCTGCGCTATGTGCTGGACAAATAAAGGTTCTTCATAAGATTCCGGTGTGTGACCGAGGCCTGTGTAAAAGACCTTACCACCTTCGAAGTTTCGGGTCCAGGCGATGGGGTGGGGGGTGCCCATCGTGCCGCCGGAATAGCTAAGCTCATCAACCAGTAAGACGGCTTGGTTGGAGGTATCAAAATGTTTGAAGTTGTACCATTCATCCGTACGGATCCAGGGATTGGGCAGTGCTGAAGCTGCCGGGTGCTGGGTGGGAGTGCAG
>JAFAAT010000047.1 GCA_023426425.1 Bacteroidota bacterium
GACTGAGGTAGCAACGCGCCTGCAAAACAGCAGTAAATATCCTGACCTGTTTTACAAAGCGTTTGGCACACGGACAATTGACAGTACGCTTGTTACGAAAGCTATTGCGCAATTTGAACGCACCATGGTTTCGTTTAATAGCCGGTTTGACAAGTATTTCTATAACGCGGATAGCACCGCCCTCAGCCAGCAGGAAAAACGCGGACTCATGCTTTTTACAGGAAAAGCCATGTGTAATATGTGTCATGTGACAAACACCTTATTCACTGACAGGGATATCAGAAATAACGGTCTTGATGCCAATCCACAAGATGCGGGGCTGATGAAGTTCACAGGCAACGCTAGCGATAAGGGGAAGTTCAAAGTCCCTACCCTTCGCAATATTGAGGTAACTGCACCGTACATGCACGACAGCAGGTTTGGGACGCTTGAGGAAGTAGTTGAATTCTATAGCAGCGGAGTAAAGCAGAACAGTCCGAACATAGACGAGCACATGCCAGACTTTGGGTCAGGTCTCAACCTCACCTCACAGGAAAAGGCTGACTTAGTTGCGTTTCTGAAAACACTAACTGACCACGAGTTTTTAACGAGGGAAGATTTAAGCGATCCAAGTAATTAGGAATTGAGAAGAAGAAAAGGAAGTAACGACATGCAGGTATTTATTAAGAATATGGTTTGCGTCCGCTGTAAAATGGTAGTGAAGTCTGAGCTGGAGATGCTCGGACTTCACCCTACCAGCGTGGAGCTAGGAGTAATAGAGCTTAGTGAAACAAAACTAACCGACACGCAGAGCGCTGCACTAAGTGGTCGCTTGCAAGCGTTAGGATTTGAGCTACTGGAAGATCGTAAACGGCAGCTTGTCGAAGCAATTAAGACTACGGTCATAGATCTGGTGCATCGCAATAACGATGAATCAAAGCTCAAACACAGCGAGTATATTTCTCAGAAGCTGAGCTATGATTACCCGTACTTAAGCAAGTTGTTTTCAGAAACGGTAGGCACTACAATCGAGCAATTCACCATTCATCAGCGAATAGAGCGCGCTAAAGAACTGCTTGCGTATGGAGAGTCCACACTCAGCGAAATAGCTGACCAGCTTAGTTATAGTAGCGTTGCAGCTCTCAGCGGACAGTTTAAAAAAGTTGTAGGGGTCACTCCTAGCGCCTGGAAATCAGGAAACGGAGCAAGAAAGACATTGGATACCATCGGGAAATAGGTATTTTGACCGACGCACCACCGTGAATGGAATATGCCTACTGAACAAGAGATAAGACAGTTCATCCATGAGTTTCCTGAAAATATAAAAGGACAGTCCTACGACGCTGTTGTGGAGGCGTGTAACTTCTATTTCTACCATTTGCCTATACTGATTGTGGACTTTGACAACAGCGCAGGATTTTTCAACCAGCGAGAGTACGGTCCATACAACCTAATTTATAGAGGGCGGGTTATTATCGACAAAGGGAACAAACCGCATGAACACGTCAGGGATATCTCCTATGTTCCCAATGATAAGTTGCACGTTATAGAAGGCTATGGCAGGTGTAATAAGCCAGGCGAATCGATGTTCTATGGTTCCTTCAACTTTGCAACAGCATGCATGGAAACGCTGACTCGCGGGGAAGAATTCAGAACTACAGGTTCTGCTATGGTGACAATTGGCACATGGAAGTTTGAAACGCCGCTAACCTTTGCACAGATGCCGCTATCTAAAAAATATCTCAAGCTATTCTATGAGGCGGTGAGCTATAAATCAAAGCGATTAACCGACGAAGCTATTGAACAGAGAAACGCCCACGTAACCAAGATGCTTCCGACAGCGCTAGACTATGAGATTCTTCAGTTTTTTGGGGACGCCTTTGCCAAGTTTGACATCAAGTCAGAGGAAGACTACTACTTGAGTAACTACTATACAGACAGAGTCTTCAGCCGCATAAAAGGATTCACCGTTGCTCCTGTCGATGGTATTTTATACCCGAGCGTACCCAATTCATATGAAGAGTTCAACCTTGTAATGCAGCCAGGGACAGTGGATGCGAGTTTAAAATTCATAGAGGGCATGCAGGTTTGGGTCATAAGCCATCTGGACCGCGGCGGCGGTGGCGAATTTATTCCTATTGCTCAGCGGGCGAAGCTGGACAGTGAGGGGAATATCAAGTGGCATTAAAAATCTTGTAACTCTTTTCTAAAATCATGTAACAGCCACCTCAAAATACTGTCCGAGCTTTGTATCGACAAAAAGCAAGGATTATGGCTGACCAAACTTTCAAGCTGCCGTTAACTGACGTAGAAAGCGAACATTGCGCTCTTATAGTTGATAAAGGTCTTGGAGAAATACCTAAAATTAAGTCTCACAAAGTAGAGCTCAATAATAATCAGGCTGTTATCACCACTGATGATCCGGAGGAGGCAATTCCAGAGGCGGTCAGTGTTATACGCGGTTTGGGTTATGGAGTAAATACCGTCAAAAGAACATTTCCGGTAACAGGTATGAGCTGCGCTTCATGTGCCGGCAGTGTTGAAAGCATGCTCAAGGCGCAACAGGGCGTTATCACTGCCGCGGTAAACTATGCCAATAGTACCGCCTCGGTTGAGTATGTGCCCACTATTGCGCATGCAGAAGACTTCAAAAAAACTATTCAGTCCATTGGGTACGATCTGGTGGTTGATGATAGTGATGAAGCTGCCGAAAGTCTTGAAGCACTTAAACAAGCGCACGCCAGCACACTGAAAAAGAGGACAATTCTTTCGGTACTATTCTCTATTCCATTGGTGATTATCGGCATGTTCTTCATGGATATGCCTTATGCCAACTACATCATGTGGGCACTGGCTACCCCTGTTATCCTCATATTCGGTAGGCAGTTTTTTGTTGGAGCCTGGAAGCAGGCAAAACACCGCTCCGCCAACATGGATACGCTTGTCGCCATGAGCACAGGTATCGCCTATATATTCTCCGTCTTCAATACGCTGTACCCAGAATTTTGGTATAGACAAGGTTTGCATGCCCACGTCTATTTTGAAGCTGCGGCAGTAGTCATTGCCTTTATTCTCCTCGGCAAGATGCTTGAAGAGCAAGCTAAAAGCAACACGTCTTCTGCGATAAAGAAACTCATGGGCTTACAACCCAAAACGGTCACTGTTGTGCACCACGGCGGGCATCAAATGGAAATCCCTATCTCCAAAGTGAAAATCGGAGATGTACTTCTTGCAAAACCAGGAGAACGCATCGCTGTTGATGGAATGGTGCACGAGGGCAATTCCTATGTTGATGAAAGTGCGCTTACCGGCGAACCGGTTCCGGTGCACAAAGAGATAGGCGCAAAGGTGTATTCCGGTACTATCAACCAGAAGGGCAGCTTTCAGTATCGCGCAGAAAAAGTCGGCGGCGATACCGTGCTCGCCCACATTATTCAAGCTGTACAGAATGCCCAAGGCAGCAAAGCTCCAGTACAAAAACTGGTTGATAAAATCGCAGGCATTTTTGTTCCGATTGTTATTGCCATTGCATTACTCAGTCTTATCGTCTGGGCTATATGGGGCGGAGAAAATGGCTTTACCCAAGGTTTGCTTGCACTGGTTACGGTGCTTGTTATTGCCTGTCCTTGTGCACTCGGACTTGCCACACCTACCGCCATCATGGTGGGAGTAGGCAAAGGTGCAGAGAATGGCATCCTCATTAAAGACGCTGAAAGTCTGGAGCGTGCATATAAAGCTGACAGCATTGTGCTAGATAAAACAGGAACGATCACGGTTGGAAAGCCCGAGGTACAGGCGATTGCATGGAAAGATGGTGTACAAAAAGACATCCTTGCAGATGTTTTATACAGCCTTGAACTCCAATCAGAGCACCCCTTGGCTGAAGCAGTCAGCCGGTATTTGGAAGGAAACGGAAAGACCCAGAAAGTTTCGATAGCAGATTTTCAGAGCGTAACGGGCAAAGGAGTACACGGCAGCGCCAACGGTACAATGTATTATGTAGGCAGTCTTAGCTTTGTTACCGCGCACGGAGCAGGAGCTGACACAACCCTGCAAGCGCGGGCAAACACTTGGCTCAGAGAAGCAGCAACGGTTATCTGGTTTGCTGATGATAAAAACATCCTCGCAGCTCTCGCCATTGCGGATAAGATAAAAGAGAACGCGGCAGAGGCTATCAGCCAATTACAGGCGTTAGGTATCACGCCGTATATGCTGACTGGCGATAATCCTCAAACTGCTAAAGCCGTTGCTGACAAAGTAGGCATTAAGAACTTTACGGCTGAAAAGTTGCCAAGCGACAAAGAAGCATTCATCAAATCATTGCAAAGCAAAGGACACATAGTAGCTATGGTAGGTGATGGGATCAATGACAGCCAGGCACTAGCTCAAGCTGATATAAGCATCGCGATGGGTAAGGGAACTGACATCGCTATGGATGTTGCAAAGATGACACTTATCTCCTCGGACCTCGCAAGTATTCCAAAGGCAATGGCGCTCTCCAGGAAGACAGTGCGTGTTATCCGCCAAAATCTCTTCTGGGCATTTATCTATAACATCATCGGTATTCCGATTGCGGCAGGGCTTTTGTATCCGGTCAACGGTTTTCTCCTCAATCCCATGATTGCGGGGGCTGCCATGGCGCTCAGCTCTATTAGTGTGGTAAGCAATAGTTTACGTCTCAAGTGGAGCAATCACTAAGTAAAATCTTATAAACTTTTCATGAAATTTTGTAACACTCACCTCTTGTTTAATCGAGAATTTTAAATATTAAAACAATGGAAACACTAAAGTTTAAGACGAACATCAATTGTAGCGGCTGCGTGAAAGCTGTAACACCTCACTTGAATAATGCCGAGGGTGTCACTGAATGGCATGTGGACACAGAAAATCCTGATAAGGTCCTGACCGTGCAAGCAACCGATGCTAACGCAGAAACGGTACAGCGGGTGGTTGAAAAAGCTGGCTTCAAAGCTGAGAAAATTGATTAGCATGAAAAAAATATGGCAGTGGCTCAGACGGTTTTTTACCAAGAGCTGCTGCCGTTAATATGTTGTATCCCTTTAACCAAACATAACACCATGAAACACTTCTTACGCCATTCAGCATCTAACATAAAAGCTCTTACTTTCTAACCATCAAATAATATCAACCATGAAGTTCTCTCTTATTAGTATGATTGCCGCGTTCATTATTCTGGCAGCGTGTAAAGAAGGTGGTGATACAAACCACGGGGACTCTGCTACTACGACTGATGCTCACACAAGCGGTGCTGGCACCCAAGCGGACGGATCGATAAAGCCAGTGATTGCAAACTATCTGAAACTAAAGAATGCTTTGGCTGCTGACAACAGCAACGAAGCCGCAAATGCTGCCAACGCACTTCTTGCAGCGATTGATGGCGTTGATACGGCAGCACTACCGCAAACGCACAAAGCGAACTTTGTGGAACTCGCAGAGGATATGCGGGAACATGCGCAGCATACTGCTAGCAACGCGAAAAATATCGCACATCAACGGGAGCATTTTGAAATACTCAGTAAGGATGTGTATGACCTCGTACAGGCGGTTGGCGGCAATCAAACACTTTATTATACGCATTGCCCTATGGCTTTTAATGATAAGGGCGCATATTGGCTCAGTGAGAGCAAAGAGATTAAAAATCCTTACTTCGGCAGTGAAATGTTGGAGTGTGGCGAGGTGAAGGAAGAATTGAAATAATAGTTTCAAACGACTTGAGAACGTCAACAAAAGTAAAGATTGGAGGTGTGAGCCTACTACTAGCGCTGGGTGTTATCCAATTTTTTCAACCAACACGCAACAGCGAGGCAGGTCCATACGTAAACGATATTACGAGAGCGGTGTACGTTCCAGACAGCATACATCATCTATTACAAATCGGTTGCTATGACTGTCATAGCAACTCTACATCCTACCCCTGGTACTCCAGAATACAGCCGGGTGGCTGGTATCTATCACAACATATAACCGAGGGTAAGGCTGAGCTCAACTTTCACGACTTTGGAACATATTCCCAAAGAAAGCAACGAAGCAAGCTCAAAGCGATAGCGGGACAACTTGAGGAAGGGGAAATGCCCCTCAAATCATACAAATGGCTACACCCCGAAGCGCGTTTTACACCCCAACAGGTGCACCAAATTAGTATGTGGGCGACACGTGCCGCTGATAGCCTTGGTTTGTGAGAACGATTTTATTGCAATCAATTTTGACAAAAACATACGCATGAAATTAACGACGTGGATATTAAGCTTTCTTTTCTTATGTCTATTATCTGTTTTTGCATTCGCGCAGAGTACGACGACAATTTATACATGCCCCATGCACCCCGAAGTGCAACAGGCAGGACCTGGTAAATGTCCAAAATGCGGCATGACGCTGGTAAAAAAAACCATTAAGGTAAAAGCTCCAGCTACACCTAAACCGAAGCCGAAACCAGCACCAAAGGTGGAACCTAAGCCTAAGCCGAAACCAGAACCTAAGCCTGTCACCTTACCAAAGCCGCAGCCTGCCAGTCCGAACGATCCGCATGCAGGCCATACGATACAGCCTTCAGCGGAGCCGAAGACTGTAGCAGTTGCAGGACAAACGCAGGATAATGCCGATAAAGTGCGCCTTTTTCAGATTTTGCAGTCATACTATGGAATAAAAGACGCACTAGTAGCAGATAACAGAGGTGCCGCGTCAGCTAACGCACTTGCATTTATACGAAATATAAACGGCATCTCGTACCAAGTTATCTCTGAAGGAAATATTGACGCCCTGGTGAAAGATGCTAGCGTTATTGCCGACGCCAAAGATGTGGCAACACAACGCCGATACTTTGTAAATTTTTCCTCCAATATGGTAGAAGTCGCAAAAGCACTTCCAATGTCTGCGAGCCCTGTGTATGTACAATACTGTCCTATGAAAGACGCATCCTGGCTCAGCAACGACAAGGCTATTAGAAATCCATACTATGGGTGTGAGATGCTTACCTGCGGTGAAGTGACGAACACAATAGAATAATGCAAATTTCACATGAACACTTCAGTTGCCCTGGTCTCTAAACTGCCAATTATGAAACTTCTACTTTTCTTATTAGCTCAAATCCTGATCTGCAGTAGCGTTTTTGCTCAGCATCAGGGACATCATATGCCCCAGCAAAAACCACCTGCCAAAAAAGTTGCCAAGCCCGCTCCTAAAAAAGCTGCTAAACCCAAAGCACCTGCGAAGAAGGCGGAAAAAAAGGTGCAACCACAAAAGCAAAAAGCTAAAACAGCACCTAAGGAGGTTACGAGTCATGAAAACCACGAAGAGCACCAAGAGACAACTATCAAGGAGCAAAGTCATGCAGGTCACGAAAGTGACAATATGCATGTACCAGGACTAAAAGTGGATATGAAGCCTGGTAGAACCGTACGCTATGATCTCTACATCACCGATACCACAGTAAACTATACGGGCAAGCCTGCCGACGGATATGCAATCAATGGTCGTATTCCGGGACCAGAACTGATTTTTACTGAAGGCGACACAGCAGAGATATATGTACATAACAGGCTGCGGAATGATGAAACGGCTATACACTGGCATGGCGTAATACTTCCGAACCGGTATGATGGTGTTCCTCATCTCACTTCGGTATCCATACCTCCCGGCGGTGTTCACCTTTACAAATTTGCCATCGTTCAAAACGGCACCTACTGGTATCATTCCCACAGTGGTTTACAGGAACAGGCTGGTCTTTATGGAGCGTTGATCTTTAGAAAACGCGAAGGGCAAAAACAAATGACTGCTATGGGAGCTACCACACACGATAGTCACCAGCAAGATACCAGCACAGCAAAGGCACATACAGACCATTCTAACCATGATATGCACAACATGCAGGAAGATAAGGCTGACACGACGAATGTGCAGGACCACAGCGGGCATAACATGCAAAACATGAATACCGGCAGCATGAACCACGGCGGTCACCATATGCATGTTACTGCAATGCCCAAACGTGGGAATGGCTCCTACAATGCCGAGCATACCGTTATTCTCAGTGAATGGACAAATGAAGATCCCGACCAAGTTCAGAGAAGACTACGGCACGCTAATGATTGGTACGCTATCAAAAAGGGTAGTACTCAGAGCTATTCAGAAGCTATTCGCGAAGGACATTTCACGACCAAAGTGGTGAATGAGTGGAAGCGTATGAATGCAATGGATGTAAGCGATGTGTTCTACGACCGTTTCTTAACCAATGGAAGTCCTGAAACAGAAGCCCCGCATTTCAAGGCAGGCGATAGAGTGCGGTTACGGATAGTTAATGCGGGAGCTTCTACGTACTTCTGGGTACAGTATGCAGGTGGCAAAATGACCGTTATCGGAAATGACGGGAACGATGTTGCTCCTATTGAGGTTGACCGGCTAATCATTGGTGTTTCCGAAACCTACGACGTTGTCGTAACAATTCCAGACAATAATAGTTATGAATTCAGGGCAACACCTGAGGATAGAACACAGGCTACATCATTGTGGCTTGGAAGGGGAGAAAGAATATCGGCACCTAAGCTGCCGCGACTGAAATACTTCGAAGGTATGAAGATGATGAATGACATGATGAAGATGAACGGCGACATGAGGGCGATGGATATGCAGATGAGCCTACAGCAGATGGATATGAACATGGTGATGTATGAAGAGATGAATGATCCGCTTAGAGAAAATCATTCGGGTCATAATATGGATCAGATGAAGCCCATCGACAGCACGCAGGCTGAAAACATGATCGATATGCAAGGTTCGACTGCTGATGCTGAAGGTATTGTTACATTGAACTACGCGATGCTGCAGTCCCCGGAGAGAACTATTTTGCCTGAGGTGCAAACCACCACCCTCTTCTTTACGCTTACCGGAAACATGAACAGGTATGTATGGTCCATAAACAACAAAGTCCTTAAGGAATGGGATAAGATATTGATTGAGAAAGGGCACAATGTTCGAATCATCATGTTCAACAACTCAATGATGCGCCACCCTATGCACTTGCATGGTCATGACTTTAGAGTGATCAACGGACAGGGAGAGTATGCGCCATTTAAAAACGTGTTGGACATTATGCCTATGGAGACCGACACAATTGAATTCGCGGGCAGCCAGACTGGTGACTGGTTCTTTCATTGCCACATTTTGTACCACATGATGGCAGGTATGGGTAATGTGTTCAGCTACAAAAACTCACCACACAACCCTGAAGTACATCATGGACCTAAATCGTACAGCATGTTTGTGCGGCATCATCAAAAGTTTCAGCCGACAGCAGAGATTGGATTAGAGAGTAACGGCAGCGATGGTATGCTCATGTTCTCTGGAGAGCGCTATGAACTTAGAACAGAGTGGCGGATAGGAATAAAGCCGGAATATGGCAACGAGGTGGAAACCTACTTTGGGCGGTATTTTGGTCAAATGCAATGGTTTTTTCCATTCATAGGCTTCGACTACCATAAAAACACAAGGGAGGATGAGCTCTCCGAGAATGCTTTTGGTCAGGAAAGTAACCAAAGCAATCGTAAAGCTTTCGTGGCAGGTTTTGAGTACACGTTGCCAATGCTGTTAAGAGCACAAGCCAGGATTGATAGCAAGGGTAAGCTTCGCTTTCAATTGGGACGGGAAGATATACCATTGACTCCGCGGCTGAGGCTCAGCTTTGTTGGCAACACAGATAAAGAATACATGGCAGGTTTCCGATACATCCTGCGAAAGTGGGTAGCGCTGTCAACCCACTATGATAGTGATATGGGACTTGGAGCCGGTATAACAATCACGTATTAATAGAATAAGCTACCTGTACGCAAGTGTACAGGTAGCCCACAATGTAGCTCATGACGCAGATATTCATTCACTACTTTCTGCATTTAGTTTTCCCTGTTTTGGTGGCGCTTCTGTTCTATCGAAAACCGTGGGTTAAGGTTTCTGCAATTTTTCTTCTAACTATGCTTGTCGACGTGGATCATCTTTTTGCCAATCGTGTATTCGAGCTCTGTCGGTGCAGCATTGGATTTCATCCGCTTCACTCTTATTGGGCAATCGGAGTATATATTCTTGGGGTCTTTCATCCCAAAACAAGACTTGTCGCAATTGGATTGCTCATGCACATGGCTACTGACTTATTGGATTGTTATATGAGTACCATCAATTGCAGGTAAGGAAAGAAATTTTCGTGTGCCGCTAAACAATCTTAATCTTTCGGGTTGGGCTTTAGTAATAGGAATTTTCCCATGTCCGCATACAATCTTCTACTAGCTACGTAGAGTTCTGTATTAGTCATCGTATAATTAGCTTTTGCAGAAACTATCATAGCTGCAATGAATGTCTCAGGTGTGGTAGATAATATACAGCTATCATGAAAAACAGAAACTCCCGTAGCGGACTTTTGAGAGAGAACCAACCGCGTCGGTAGATTTTTGGTCAATCGCCGTCTATACTGATCTATCATTGATGCCCCTAGGTAGGCACTCAAAGCTTTCCTGTTGTTAGCGAGTACGCTTCTTACAAGTTTGAAATTCAATACAGAAAATGCAAACGCTATCCTTCTACGCTTACTGCCGCTGCTGTTTAGCAAAAGTTGCCGGGTAGTGCTTGCTTCTGACAAGATGGATGAAGGGATTTTACCAACTAGAACTTTTTGACAGAGCAGCACATCTTTTATTGATGTTGTATTTTGTCCTGTATTGGCGTGTTTCACCGATGGCATCATAGGAACAACTATCTTGGTATTGTGTGCGCCAAGTTCGGAGATGAAATCCTGAACATATGGTATTGAGACAGCGCTAAGGAGAGCATTTGTGGCAATGTTATCTGAATACGCTAGCATTAAAAAAATCAGCTCACGTATCGAGAGTTCCTGTGACTGTTTGGTGTATTTAACTATCCCCGAGCCGCCTACGAACTCATTCTCCGAAATAAAACGTATGCTTTGGTAATCGAGCTTGCCGTTTTTGACTGCCTTAATCACAGCTCCCAAAACAAATAGCTTTATCAAACTTGCAGACGGGAGAGCCACATCGCTATTGACTTCATAGATATGTAAGCCCTGATGAATACCTAAAGACACCTCTATATCATAGGTAGATTTATAGAAGCTAATTAGGCTGGCTATACATGCAATATCCATTAGAAGTATTTCAATACTAAATCAATCGCTTGCTTACACTATACTCCGGAAAGTACAGAAAATGGCTGTTATGCCTGGCGCTAGCTTCAATACAATGTAACACGAAATCATAGACTTCTCCGTGCTTTGACAGTCAGATTGCTGTATGAGTAGCTTTTACGAATAGGTGTAAAAAATGCAGCCTTGTCACACCCCCAAAAAAAACTGTCCGACAAGGACAGTTTTTCAATTCAATAGTTAATGGTGCCCCAACCCACCTGTTGTAAGATGAAGTAGGACAAAAACGAGTATTGCCACGGCTATGAGTATAAGTGCCACAGACTTTACCCATGGAAACGTACCTGCAACATCTTTATTTACCACGCTCTGGCTTCCTGTTGTACGCACACCGACCTTGCCCCATGGCTTGTAAACAGAAATGGCAGTTATAGCGGCTAAGACTAGTAGGGCAGCTGCGGCGTTAGCAATCAGTTGCACCTTCACCGCAGTAAACTGAGCACCCGAGATTGGCATTTTCATAGCCATATCTGCTATTTGGGAAATAGGTTGCATATGCAAAAGCAAGATTACTGTGGCAACAGTAGTCAGCGCTAGTTTTACGATAATCCAGTAATGCTTAAATAGTCCCCATTTTGTACCGAGTGATTGAGCGATGCCACTAATCGAAGAAAGGAAGCAGAACGGTAAAATAACCAGCCACGCACTCCTGTCCATAGCTACATAAATACCTCTAACAACCTGTTCATTCTGCTCAGAGAGTCCCACGATTGCCAGAGCAAGAAACGCAGCTACTGCGCCGAACCATCCAAGGGTACTACCGAGATGCGTTGTGAGCATTAACTTTCTGCCTGAGGGTGTAAACATCATAACGATTGATTTTTGCAAAAGTATCCAATAATTCGCTATATCTTGTCGACTATAGCGTCCCTAACAAATCGCGTGGGGAGCATTAAAAATCGTCCTGAAAAAATGTCTTTAGGCGTTCTGGTCTTGCGACATCACTCTTTGCAATCTTGGCAAAATGATGGTGCCCTTGCATCATGTGCAAGTAATGTTCAATTAGATCTTTATACTGCGGATCGTTGTCGCTCTTGCCAGTCTTTTTTCGATATGTAGTCCAGACTTCATCTATCCATCCATAGAACCGAGCATTAAATAGGTTAACCTTAGGGTCGCCAAGATTAACTGGACTTGCTACATCGGTCCAGCGGTTATGCAAGTAATTGTGCACTGCAAATCTTCCATCGGGAGTTCGGTTGTCTGGGTTCTCCGGTGTCGCTTGGATATTCGTTTCCAAGAAAATCCCAAAATGATCCTCGGACGTAAAGAATGCCGTGTCCGTCTCAATCAACGTTACCCCTTGAAGCTTTGCAGCATCAAACGCAACATTACCGGGAACTGGATCATGGACATCGCCGGGGTCAGTTGGCGGTGTCTTCCAGCCTGTGAAGAAGGCAGCATGTTGAGGAAACGTTTCCCTTATCAGCATAAGCATCGCGCGGTGCATGCCAAGAAACTCCAAGCCATCACCGGGCGCACCCTCTTGGCGCTCTGCCCGCTGCCATTCATTAGCTTGTATATAATCAACTACGCCTTGCGCCCCTGCATCTCCTCGTTCCGCACGATAGTGCCAAATGTCCCATCGCTTTACGATGTGGTATTCATCATGGTGCGAGCTCCAATTGCGCTCATTCATCCAAGAGATAATCTCTTCAGGTAATCTGATGTCCATGTTGAGTGTGTTTTGGTGTACAAAACTTTAGACACTGTAACAGTGCTAATTACTAAAGTATGTATCTCATAGAAATATTGCTACCGTGTTTTTACGGTATTTTATCCCTTTCGCTAGTTTGTTGTAGTATTGTTGTAGTAAAGAAAAAGCCGACTCTGTGAGTCGGCTGAAACATTGTGCCCAGAACAGGAATCGAACCTGCACTACCTTGCGATAACCAGATTTTGAGTCTAGCGCGTAACCATCAATAATTTACCTTTCCGGGTGTTTTTCCCGGGTTGATTTTCTCCACTTCATTTCAGAATTTTGAAGCTGATAGGGATTATAGATTAAAGTCGCTGGCCTGTTCTCAGGTCAGTTTTCTTTCGTAGAAAACAGCTAATCATGTCTAACTTATGCTACCCAATGAGGCCGCAGAATCACTTGTTCTTTTTTGACCTGAAAATTTCAGCATCAAAGAAATCACTTATTGAAATCCCTAGCGCCATGCAGAATTTGTTTATTGTATAAATGCTCGCTCCCCTGGAACCTCGCTCCCAGCGATTCTGCGCTTGCTTTTCTTTGTCGTACTCATATGCTACTGCTGATTGTGAAAGTTTATGTTGAATTCGTAGATCCTTCATTCGCTGGGAGATTCTCTTTCTTAACTCTTCATCAATAGCATCTAGTTGTGGCATTCAGCAAGCATATCACACATGGCTCAAAATGGAGTAAACCATTTGGATAACTACAGAAAATGTTTTTATATTTGTCGTGACAATTTAGTTTTGCGATTCTTCAAATAGATAATTGAAGCATTCGCTTGAGTCTTGTTCTGAAACGTAGGAAATTTCGAGCACACGAGACTGTAAGTAGAATGCCCGCGTCAAGGCGCGGGCTCTCTTATTCGTGTGCGGGCTTCCTACGGCCTCAGAACGGTAAGTTGAGTCCCGCGCCAATTTTTTGCACTACTTACTCAACTCAATCTCGACTTTAAGCGACTTTAAGCGTATTCAGAATCGCAAATCGCATCAGGATTTGTTAACTCTAAATACGTTTAACCATGCAATTGAAATCAATTTGCCTTCTGCTCGCCTTCTCAGGCAGCATGCTCTATCATCCTCCGTCCAATGCCGGAGAATTCGGGTCACAAAGGGAGCTTCAATTCCTCACTAACAACGGTCAGATCATTGACCAGTACCACAACCGAAGAGCGGACATCGACTTTCAGCTCAAGGCACACTCTGGGTTGAATGTGTTCGTCAGTAGCACTGGATTGCACTATCAATGGGCAACGCCGGCAACTGAAACGCCACAGCCAGCTAGCCGTAGGATCGACAGCGATTCATTGCAGCTACTTTCAAAAATAAAGATGTACAGAATGGACGTGACACTAATGGGAGCAAACGCAGCTGCACAAATCCTCACCGAGGAAAAAAGTTCCTACTCTGAGCGGCATTACACTCCCGGCAGTGACGGCAGTCTCGTTGAATCCTTCAGAAAGATTACATACAAGAACATTTACCCCAATATCGACTGGGTCCTGTTTCTCAAGAATCAAACCCTGGAGTATGAATTTATAGTACACCCTGGCGGCAAACCAACCGACATCAAAATCGCATATGGTGGTTGCGAATCGCTCCACATCAACAAGGACGGAAGTCTTACTGCCCGAACGCCGTTAGGAACAATCAATGAAAAAGCACCATTTTCATTTGATGAGATAGGAAATATCGTACACACCGCTTTCCGGCAGAACGGCAACATTATCAGCTTTGAAGTTGCTGATGGGTACAACGGTGTTTTGACTATTGATCCTGCGATAGAGTGGGCGACCTACTTCGGTGGCACATTGTATGATAGAATCAATCAAATCGCTACAGACCAGCAAGGCAGTGTATATGCAACCGGAGCCACAGCAAGTACAGCTAACATAGCTACCACCGGCAGCTATCAGTATACCTATGCAGGAGGTACCGGAGGCGCCAGCTATCTCGGTGATGCATTCCTCACCAAATTTGATGCAGCCGGTAATTGTATTTGGTCAACCTATTTTGGTGGCCCTACCATTGATCAGGGGTGGGGTGTGGCAATCGACTACTCGGGCAAACCAGTGATATCCGGCATTACAAACAGCAATGCTGATATCAGCAGCCCTGGCGCCTGGCAATCCGCACTTGCAGGAGGCTACGATAACTTTCTCGCAAAGTTCGACACTAGTGGCCAGCGCATTTGGTCCACGTACTTCGGAGGTACTGGCAATGAAAATACCGCTTCCTCAGTTGCGACGGATACAGCGGGCAATATCTACCTCGCAGGGCTTACCAATAGCGCCAACGGAATTTCAACACCCGGCGCATACCAGACCACAATAGGTGCAGGTAATGATTGCTTTCTCGCAAAGTTTGACAGCTTAGGAAATCGCGACTGGGCTACCTACTACGGAGGGAATTCTCATGATTACCTCTATTCCGTCAGATCAGATACCAAAGGGAACCTTTATATCTGCGGCTATACAAGAAGCACGACAGGGATAGCCACTGCCAATGTTCACCAAGCAGCGCTTTCGGGCATGGATGATGGCTTTTTAGCAAGGTTTGATAATTCCGGGCAACTGGTCTGGGGAACCTACTATGGAGGTCCAGCGAATGATCGGGTCTATGGGCTTGCTATTAATGACTCGGGCATGGTGTACACCTTGGGTGGAACTGGTAGCGCTACAAACATCGCAAGTCCCAACGCATATCAAACCGCGCCTGGCGATATCCAGGATATCTACTTTGCAAAATTCGATAGTACTGGTCAGCGCATTTGGGGCAGCTATTTTGGAGGCCCAGGCACTGAAACGGCATATTCAGGCATCGGTTTGGGGATAACAGGGGATATCTACATCTCAGGTGGTACCGGCAGCACTTCAACGATAGCTACACCAGGTGCGTTCAAGCAAACACTTGAAGGCAGTACTGATATCTTCCTCTGCCGCTTCACACCTGGTGGACAGAGAGTTTGGGGAAGCTACGTCGGTGGAACCGACCTTGACCAGGCCTTTTCTCTGTCAACAGATCATCTGGGCAATGTTTATGTTGCTGGTCAAACCAATTCGTCTACTGGTATAGCAACAGCCCAGGCGCACCAGGCGTCCTTTTCAGGAGGCATGTACGACGGGGCGCTAATAAAAATCGCAGATTGTGACACCCCGGTAATCGCTGTGCCTCTTACTGGTCCCTCCATGGTCTGCCCCGGCGGAAGCTACACTTACTCGGTCGCACCAGTCGCCAACGCCACAACCTATCTCTGGACTCTTCCCGGCGGCTGGTCAGGCTCAAGCACAACGAGCTCAATAACAGTGACCGCTTCAGATTCCGCTGGCTTCATCTCTGTGGCAGCAGCCAATGGCTGCACCGCAGGTATTCCTGACAGCCTTCAGGTAGATATGGAGTTAGTGGCCACAATTAATCCCTCCGGCAATCATGCCATCTGCGACCAGGACAGCCTGCTGCTCACAGCGCCCAACGATCCTTCCTATACATGGAACTGGTTGTTGAACGGCCAGCCTGTCAATGGTGCCACAACTCATGAGCTTTATGCCACACAGGCGGGCAGCTATGCCGTCGTGGTCTCTAATGGTACCTGCACCGACACATCTGCGGTCGATACTTTAACCGTACATGCGCTACCTAATCCGGTAATCACGCAGACCGGAATGGATCTCTCCACAGACAGTTTTGTATCGTACCAGTGGAGCTACAACGGTACACCTATCACAGGCGCTACAGGTCAGACTCATACCGCAATTGCTGATGGAGACTATTCGGTTACAGTTACCGACACTAACGGATGCACGGCTACTTCAGCCAGTTTTACCGTCATCACTTCCATCAGGGAGATTCAGAAAAGCAGGATAACAGTCTATCCAAATCCAGCCACTACACAGCTGCACATAGACTCTGAGAACGCAATTCAAGGGCAGGTCCTGAGCCTGGATGGCCGTGTAGTGATGCAGCTGCACAATGGCGCGAACAACATTGAAGCTCTGACTGCCGGCGTTTACACTATTCAGCTGTTTATTGATGGCGAACAAGCCCTGAATACCCGCCTCGTTAAACTCAATCAATAACTCTTCTAAGTGTTGGCTCAATAAGAGCCAACACTTACTCTCTAAAACTTAATACAATGAAGAGAATTTTAGTTTTCGCTTTATTGCTGTCTTTCTCTCAGGCCTCAGCTCAACCAGAAGAAAGACTCTGGATGTTTGGAGATCATGTGGTGCTTGATTTTGCTACCAATCCACCGCAGGTGGGCACAATGCCAAATTCGGGAGGAGGTCCTCCCTACCATAACTTTCAACGCTCAGGTGCGGTTTGTGACCAGAACGGGCAACTGCTTTTCTGGGTAAAGTTGCTGCACAACCCCGGAAATGGAGGGGATACAATAAGAAACGTCCTCACTGCATCCGGATTCAAAATGCCCAACAGCGACCTTGTAACTAACCTGCAGGGGAGCGGTGTCCCACTGATTGTTCCGGCACCTGCCAATGCCCAACAGTACTACATCTTCTACGTCAAAAACGGGGCACTGCTCTATAGCGTACTCGACATGACACTCAACAACGGACAGGGTGATATCCTCCCCGGAAAAAAGAATCTTAGGCTGACTAACTGGTCTACAGTCTCAAGCCTTAAGCTTATGGCAGCGCCGGGGTGCACCGGCATCTGGGTGGTTGTTCGCAACAGGACTGCCAATGAATTCTTTAGCTTCAAACTCACTGATACTGGCGTATACTCCAAACCAGCTGTATCAGAAGCTGGCACCCTGCCACTCAATTATTATGAGCCCGCTAATGAATGGAATACATTCTCAGGGGTAATGAAGTTAAATCCTGCAGAAACCATGGTTGCGGTAGCCTCCAACGGCAGCCTGGATTATGTAACTGAAAAAGGAGGGCTTGAGCTTTTTGACTTTGAAAAATGCAGTGGTAAACTTAGTAATCCACGACTACTGGACACAGGTTCCTGGTATGGAGTCTGCTTCTCTCCTGACGGCAGCAAACTTTATGCTACTAAAATATTCGAGCGAACGCTCTACCAGTTTGATCTAAGCCTCCTCCCCAACCTCGCAGCTGTGTCTGCCTCCAAAACGCTGCTGCTCACCAATCCCTCCTACGGGACTATGTCATTGAGTAAGTATTAGCTGGGAGACATCAAGCAGGGCAACGATGGTAAGTTGTATATCGGCAATAACTCCAACCTCACTTCTGCCATGCATGTCGTTCATGCACCAAACGCTCCTGGTTTGGCATGCACTGCCATAACCGATGGATTCATGCTCCCCATCGGCAGCGAAACAGGCCTCAACCTTCCACTAGATATCATCCACGCACCGCCAGGTCCGGATACGGTCTACAGCTCCTGGTCAGCATTCGCCTGCTTCCGCGATAGTCTGCTGCTTGAAGCTCCTGCTGGGTTTAGCTGCTACAACTGGAATGACTCCATAGACAGCGACACACTTAAGGTCTATGAATCCGGCACCCACATCCTCCGCTACACCGCAAGTGGCTGCATCCAGCATATCGATACAGTCTCCGTGTTTTTTCATAAGCTGCCTATACTCGGGCCCGAAAACTATTCCTGTCCCAATGAAACCAAAGGCAGAATCTGGATACAACCACAGGATGATGACACCACCCAATTCTGCTACACCTGGAAAACGGCTACCGGAGATACACTTCGCTCATTGCTGAGCAGGAATGGTGATACGCTTAAGAACCTCTATCCCTGCGATTACACCCTGAACATAGCCGTTCCCTTCAGCGGCTGCGACACCAACCTCTATTTCACCATCCATGCGTTGCCCGCACCCCTGGCTTCATTTGATATCCCGGATACAATCTGCATCAATGAAGAAGTAGTTTTCGAAAACACGGCTGCCACTCCACTCTGGAATTGGATACTAAGCGACGGCAGCATCGATAAACAAAAGCATCTAACCACCAGCTTTCCCAGTCCGGGAATGTACACTATAGCCCTTGCAGTAAAGAACATCGAGGGCTGCACAGACACCCTTGCGCAATCCTTTGAAGTGAAACACCTCGATCTGCGTCTCGAAGCATCGAAAGAGCTTGCCAACAGGGGCGAACGCATAGAACTCGAAGCATCTGCTATTCAGAATTTTACGGTCACCGCCTGGCACCCTGCAGAGTTATTTACAAACCAGCATGCGCAGCAGCAATGGTACCACCTCGACACTACCCGTACCATTATCGTTCATGGCATCTCAGATGCCGGTTGCAAAGACACCGCCTCAGTCACAGTCTACCAACATCCTGTGATCCGCATGCCCACAGCATTCAGTCCCAACGGCGACGGCATCAACGACGTCTTTCGTCCGGTCGTCGGCGGAGAA
>JAFAAT010000138.1 GCA_023426425.1 Bacteroidota bacterium
CGGAGAGGAGTTTGTCATTCAATATGAGCGATGGCAGCTTATCCAGGCGGGTAGGGAGGCACTGGCAGACAAGATCGAATGGATATCCAAAGACGACGATGGTGCAGGCTTCGACATCCTGTCCCGGCAGATTGATGGCAGTGACAAATACATTGAGGTTAAGACCACAAAGCTCTCGAAAGAAACACCCATTTTCTTTTCGGCAAACGAGTATGAATTCGCCAGGGAGCAAAGCGCACGGTTTCATCTTTACCGGCTTTTCAACTTTGCGAGACAGCCTAAGATGTTCATCGTGCAGGGCAGCTACGACAGTTTTTGCGAGAAGAAGCCAACGCAATTCAAAGGAGTTTTCTAAGCGCTTTCCAGCACCTTTTCCGGACAACTACTTCTGAAAACTTCTCCTGAGTTCTCGGAAAAAAAACCAAGGTAACTTTTTCGCGTGCCGGAGGACCAAGTTTTCAGAAGTCTGAAAAAAAACTTACTCAGAAGCCGGGCTTACTCCGGACTTACTTTATAGCAAAGTCGAACCAAAGCCGAACCAAAGTTATTCGGAAGCCGTTCTCAATCCGCAGTTGACGGCATTGATAAGTATATTTAAATGCTAACAGAATAACCTATCGGCGACTATTAGCAGGTTACTCCTAAAACGAAAAATGCGTATATCTCTCCCGAAAATCCAAAGTGTCACCAATGCTCGCGTTGGAGATAGCAATTCTTTGTTGGGCAGCACAGTAATTCTGAAACTAGCCGCCTGAGAATCAGCTACCTGAGTCAAGTCATTGAAAAAATGACAAAGAATACTATGTTGTTCTAAACATATTGAGTAATATTATGTATTAAAGTTCCTAACGAAATAAAATTCCCCCGATGAAAAAGGCTGTTCTTTTATTGCTGTTTGGATTAGGCTTGGCATCGATTCCACTCCTGCAATCCTATATGTTACCAGAACCTGAAGACATCGTCACATCCTTTGAGCAAGACCCTCCTGTAGCTTTAGGTTATTGGGTTCAGCAGCTTTCAGAGCTACTGATGACTACAATCTAAAGATGAAGATTCAATATGTTGAGAGAGAAGGTATGCCAGAGGTATTGAACATCTATTTGGATTCTGCCGAAGTAATTACCTTTTATGATGATGGTACTGGACCCGATTATGAAGCGAATGACTACGTATATGCTGCATATGTACGCGAAGACATTGAAGCTTTTGTAGCAAAGATCGTGGCACTAGAATCCACAATTGAAACGCAGGGGTATGTACACAGATGGGCGGGACATCTTGGTGAGGAAGTTTCCTTTGAAGAGCTTGAGTTGTTTGATATACCTGCATTTGAAGCTTTTGAAGAGGTTAAGGTAGATGCCCTATTGATCAATGCCTTTCAGTGCTCCACCACTTTAGCTAAGGAAAAGTCACTTTTCATAACTGACTTGTCAGTAGTTGAAGACCCCTTCAGAACCTATGATGTCTCAGAGAATGAAGGCACTCCAATGGGAGTATGGACCTTCGGCAAAATGATTTCGAATATTGTTAACTCTTCCACCCCAGGCGCTAAAAAAAACTTTCTAAAGCAATGGATCAAAACCTGGACTGATGACCAGGTTGTGAATGGTCACACTGTTCTGAAAAGAGAAGATATATTGCCTAAGCTCGTTGAGCCTTGGTTAAAGAAATGTAATATCAATATCTTAAATCAGATCCCTGGCTGCGCTACGCCGCCAGGTCAATGTACTACACCTACGCCCCAGGTCACACTTTGTAATTGGGAATGTTTGTGGGATAATTCGACAATTACTGAAGCCGACCTCTTGAAATACGCTCCTTTCAAACTTACTGCTATTGTAAACAGAATTGACTTAATGGGAAATACAGGTTATACAGGTGGCATTTCTAATGCTGGTGAAACCAGGTTTATTTTCTCTCTAATTGATCCGTTTACTGGTGAGGTCCCGTTACATCAAGTACCACCTCCAGCAGAGCCTGGAATTAACGGCAATGGAATACCGGAAATTGACTGGTCAGGGTGTAATATTATTTTCGAGTACAATAATTTACAGCAATCGCGTTGCGCAGTGAAAGAGTTGGCGCAAAAATGGTTGGATTTAAGTGCATACCCGCTTCCGGATGCCAACTTTGAATATAATGACGCTTTAGAGGAGTTGACAAATCTTGTTACGGCACCAAACCTCAACTCTACACACCCTACAGGAAGTGCACTTGCTCGAATCAGGACAAATGAACGCCTCTTTTCCCATTTTAACACTGATGGAGGTGGAACATTTCTAAAATGGACACATATGGACTGGGAGTTCCGCCAGTTCGCAGTTGGTTCAAACGGTCTTTTGCAACTGGAACCGCTCACTAACACTCCTTCATTAGGCGGTCATTGGATGACATATGTCGAGGATAACGACCATCGGGCACAAATTTGGGCTAATCTGAATCAGTGGATCGCCGCGAATATTACAAAAGTGGCATCAGGAACCCACAGTATGCCTTCGAATTTTCTCGCAGGTTCAGGGTTAGTTACTGGAGAGTTTCTACACTATCTGCAATGGGATCCATATTACGCATTCACTTCATACCCCGCAAATTTCAGGAAGGTTAGAACTCAATTATCGCTTAACACCTGTCAGGGATGTCACAATGGCGAAACAAAAACCTTGTTTGCTCATGTTCTGCCACTTGCAGATGAAGAACCTGCAAACTATTGGAGGGCAGCAACCAGTGGTCTTCCAGATCACAAAACGGGGTTGATTGAACGTCACGTACCACCTAAAGTGAATATTGGCGAAACCCAACTGTCCTCAGGTACGGTTCAAAACTTTCCAGAACCCGATGGCACCCGACGTTTACAAAACGTCTCTGCATTTTTGACAGGACGAAATACGTCAGGTAAACTCACTTCATATGCCTACGAGGACGATCATCCTAGTGACCTTGACGATGAATTTATGAAGGATTTCTTTTGGGTAAATGATCCAATAAACAGTGCTCAAGGTACTCATTGGGAATGGGAGGATCCGCTTCCCCAAGGTAATTCATTAAGAAATGGCTACAATGACTTGCAAAGAAGAATGGATTTTATGTGTAAATTTCTAAACTTTCCTTGCAGCAATGGGGATATAGTTATGGAAATCCTTTCCACTGTCGAACACATTCCGTTCGCAAAAGGCATGCATTAATGAAAAATCTACTTCTTTTTCTAACGCTCTTTCTTTGCTTTGGATCAGCAATCGCTGTCGCCCAACAACTCGACTGGGACTGGGCAGCAAGCGGAGTGCTGCCTGGCAATCAGGGAGAGTTTACTTCCCGGGATATGGCAGTAGACTCGGCAGGGAATGTCTATATATGCGGCGAGTATACCGACCAACCAGGCAGCTATTATAGCGACCTTTTTCTGGCCAAGTATAACAATGCAGGAGCCTTGGTCTGGCAGAAAATAGTAGGCTCTGCCAGAAGGGATCAGGCTACGGCCATTAACCTCGATAAATCTGGCAATCCTTATATCGCAGGCACCTATGGAGACATTTTCATGCCGGACACGGCAAATTTCGACATTTCTTTCGGCGCCTATACGCTCCAAAACAGGGGCTGGGGCGATGTGTTTGTAGTCAAGTACGATCCTGCTGGTGATGTGCTTTGGGCTAAGTCGTTTGGAGGGCCTTACAGGGACATAGCACGCGGAATTTCAGTAGATGAAATTGAAAACGTGTATATCACAGGAAGCTTTCTATCACCGTCTGTTCAGGATACGTCTTGGTTTGGAAATACAGGTCTTACAAGTGAAGGGGATGTCGACGCATTTTTTGCGATGTTGTCCCCCTCAGGCACCGTGATTTGGGCAAGGAATGCAGGTGGACATTCTAATGATCATGGGTTTTCTGTCAAGGTGGGGAGCGACGGATTTCTATATCTGGCCGGCATGTTCGATGACTATATTGTTTTCGACTCACAAACAACGACAAGCCTTAGTTCTGGTTTTATGGTAGGTGATGTCTTCATAGCAAAATATGACACAACTGGTACACGAATCTGGGTCCGACAGATCGGCGGAGCTGCAGCCCCCCCCAATCCCGGTGCTTTTCCTGGCATTTTAGATTGCAGGGATTTAAGTTTGAGTGATGATGGGGATATCTATATAGCAGGCTACTACGAAGAATGCACCTTGCAATTTCACAACGGAACGCAGTTAAACAGTTTCCAGGAAACTGATGTGTTTGTGGCTAAATATGCTCCCTCTGGCGACCTGAAATGGGCCAAAGGCTTTGGTGGAGGGTCAGAAGATTATTGTCATGGCCTCGCTGTAGACGAAGCAGAAAACGTTTATCTAACCGGTGAGTTTGGTGTAGGTCTTAAATTCGGTGCCGACAGTCTCTGGGGTGGGAATCTGAGCAACATCTTTCTTGCTAAGCTCGATAGCTCCGGCAATTCCATCTGGGCTATAGAAGTCTCAGGGCAAGGGGGTGAACATGCATACGCAGTCACCTGTATGCCGCCGGACAACACCGTATATATTACAGG
>JAFAAT010000149.1 GCA_023426425.1 Bacteroidota bacterium
AGCAGATACATAGAGATTCGGTCAGCCTGAACAAATATATCAGCGATACCGGTTTTTGCTCGCGAAGAGAGGCAGACGACTACATTGCGCAGGGACGGGTGACAATAAATGAGGAAGTAGCTGTAGCTGGCAACAGGGTGTACGATGGCGATGTAGTGGAGGTAGATGGAGAGCCCATTAAGAAAAAGAGCAAGACGATTTATATCGCGTTGAACAAACCTGTGGGAGTGACCAGCACTACCGATCAGAAAGACAAGACGAACATTATTGACTTTGTCAATCACAAACAGCGGATCTTTCCTATAGGCAGGCTGGACAAGGAATCTGAAGGGCTGATCTTCCTGACGAATGATGGCAACATAGTGAACAAGATTTTAAGAGCAGGCAATAACCACGAAAAGGAATATGTGGTAACGGTGGACAAGCCGATCACGACTGACTTCATCAGGCAGTTGGCTGAAGGGGTGAGAATACTGCGTACGAAGACGAAGCCCTGCAAGGTGGTGCAGGAGAATAAATATGTGTTCAGGATAATCCTGACCCAGGGTATGAACCGGCAGATCAGGAGGATGTGTGATGCGCTGGAGTATAAGGTGAAGAAGCTGGTGCGGGTGCGGATTATGAATGTGAAGCTAGGCAATCTGCCTGTAGGGCACTGGAGATATCTGACACCTGAGGAGATAACGATGATTAATAAGATGGTGACTGCGAGTAGTAATACTGAAGATGCATCGCGAATTAAACCGCTGAAGAAAACAGCGAGCAATAAAGCTCTACCTGAACAGGAGGAAGAAAAGTCGGTGGAGAAGTACCTGCAGGAATATCAGGAGGGAAAGGCGAAGGTAAAGAAGCAGAAAAACTTCAAGGAGTTCAGGAAGCGCGGCAAAAAGCATTAAGCCGGTAATACGTGCTACAAAATCCGCATGCAGTCAGTGGGTCACAGATGCTAACCATATTGAATGCCATACCTCACAGGGAACCATAGATTCTTACTCTATCGACAAACACATAAATCAGCATCATTAATCTCAAAGTCCGGAGGTATGGTTAACTCTGACGATTGGTATTCTGGCCTGGCAAAAAAGACTGCAATTGTACTTCTTTGCCTGATAGTAGTATGGGGTTTTGCTATGGTTTTATTCCCAATAAAACCGTTTTGGGTAGATGAATGGAGATTGCTCTATAATCTCAAGTTCAAATCCGCATCGGAGCTATGGGGACCGCTGGAATATACTCAGCAGTTTCCCCGCGTATTCCTTCAGGTGCTGAAACGATTTACAGCAAGTTTTGACTACAGCTATTTCTCCCTAAGACTTCCGGCCCTGGTTGCCGCACTTGGGACAGTTCTGCTGGGTTGGAGATTAAGCAGAAGGCTATTTGACAACATGTATGGTCATCTCTTTCTGCTTATTGTGGTGTCGTCACAAACCTTTACAGACTACCTGGTGCAAATCAAACAGTATGAGATGGAGATCTTTCTGAGTTTGGTGGCAATGTGGCAGCTTGTGGAAATCTGCGAATTGAACAAGAGCAGGTCTCATCCTTACAGGTACACACTTCTTTGTAGCTCTTTTGTGGTTGCGCCGTTTTTCAGCTATACCTATCCGATAGCTGCTGCTCCAATCTATTTCATCGCTTTATTGAAACTCCTGAAAGGAAAAAATGATTTGCAAAACCTTAGAATAAAAACAGTTTTCCCACTGGCACTGGGTGCCGGTAGCACACTCCTGTTCTATGTGATTGATGTATCTCAGTTAATGCAGGATCAGGCGATGCGACAATACTGGTCGTATAGAATGCTGGATGCACAACACCCATTGCAGGACATGAGTATAAAGCTCTGGGGACTTTTTGCAAAGACTGGCTCCGGGTTTGTGTATGAGATCATCTTTGGTGTACTGGGAATAGCAGGACTGGCTGTATCCATCGGGAGTTTACGCAAACATGTTAATCAGACAAAACTTGTACTGATGGACTACGTGCTTCAATATATTGTGATATTGATTGCTACAGTCGTCGGGTTGTTTCTTGCGGGGAAACTGCCACTTTCGGAACCGAAATTCAATGCATTTGTGGTGCCTGCTATAGCGATTATGATAGCTCACACACTACAGGTGTGGCGTGGCCAACAGAATAAGAAGAAAGCGTCCCGATTCATTACAGCAGTACTTTTTCTCGGCCTCGCGGGGAATATAATTTCCACCATAGTCAACAGTTTTACCGCTGCGGAATACCCTACCCGGATGGCAATATATAAGGTGACACAGCAGACGCTAAAAAAAGCTCAACAGGAAAACATTCCCATTACCGTAACTCCAAGAATCGGGTACCCGGATGATATTATCAATGTAGCGGCTCATCTGGATGTGGTGCCACCACATATTGTTCTAATGACATTTCCTGCGTATGAAGCGGATAAGAAACTCCCGGTTTATTCTGCTGACAACATAGAGCAGGCAAAAGCTGATTTTTACATAAACTCAAGTAAAGGTGCCAAAATGTATATAGGAGATGGAGTGTCTTATGAGCTGGTGATCCATTAACCCAGACTGAGGCACCCCCGGAGGCTGGATCAGGCTACCGGTTTGCTGACATAAAGAATGTTGCAGTTTCCGAAATTAGCTTATCCCATACCTGCTCGCTGAAGTTGAAGCTGTGGTTGGAGCCTTTATAGACTGAAAGCTTTTCGGGGATGTTGCGCTTACGGAGCAATTCATGAAACAGACGAGTATTATTCAGGCCCATCTGCGACTCGCCGGGGTAGTGAAAGACAAAATTCTGCTCGGGGTAGATGCTGATAGTTGGGACTACATGACTGCTGTCGCTGATGACCCAGTATGGACTGACCTTGCGGAAGGCGTTGTTGTTTCTTTCGAGCGGATCTGCTCCAGCCACACGGTAAAGTAGCTCACGCACATAGGGTTGTACCATAGCCGCGAGCCGATCATCAGGGATGGTGAGATCAGTGACGCCTGCCCAATTTCCACAAGCTTTCAGGTGACCAGCTGCGTTGTATTTGCCGTGACAGTAGAGCAACGCGAGGGTGCCTCCCGCGCTGTGGCCGGCCATGAACAACTGTGAGGTATCTGCGGCCCAATTGCTGGCTGAGTCGAGTACCAGTTGTACTGCGGCATCTACGTCTGCCACCTGGTCCCAGATGGTGATGGTGCTTCGCTTGTGGCTGGGCGGGAAGCCATACATGCCGGTGGTATCTGCGAGGCGGTGGGAAATATTTATGACGACAAAACCTTTGTCTTTGAAGATATGGGCGGGGCGGGAGAAGTCTTCTTTGGTGCCGGCTACAAAGGCGCCACCGTGGATGAGGAAAACCAGTGGAGATTTGCTGGAGTAGTTAGTTGGGAACAGGACATCTAGTTTCTGCAGTGCATGTGAGCCATAGGGCAGGTCTCTGAGGACCTTTCCTGCATAAATCTGTGATCTGTTATCTTCTCCATTCATACTGTTTATATCCGCTTTGCAGGCGCCAAAGCCGGCGAATATCGACAGCGTCATCACCATTTTAACCAACATCTGCATTCTGTTGGATACCCGGAAAAACTGTACCAGGGGTAAACTCCCAAACCCGGACGGGGAGGTCCGGGTGGGGGAAAATGAGGAAATGCAGACTAGCTTACGGCCGCGGACGTGGAAGATTGCCGTTTTTTGCGAAAATGTTCGATTGTGGCTGCAATGAGTGTCATGAGCAGGCCCACGGGGAAGATTTCGGTAAATGTGATGGCTGCATTGAAGAATGGGTTCTTGTAGTTTTCGGCAAACTGGAGCTGCTGGGTGCGGTAGCTATTGATCTCCTTAGCGGAAGCGCCGGCTTTCTCCATAGCTGCGATCTGGTGGTTGATGTAGTCGGTCATAAAGTCAGGCATAAAGTTGTAGAAGATGATGAGCCAGGTGACCACATAGAATAAGCTGCTGATGATGCTGATGGAGATGCCGATCTGGAAAGTCTTTTTGAATCCCAGGGCTGAGAGGTTGTGATTCTTTTTATAGGAGGAGACCGCGAAGAAGATAAGTGAGAAGGCTATGAGCATGGTGGTGTAGCCGATGACCATGCCCATGTTCATATTGTCTTTGCTTGCGAATGGGATGGTTGCTGCCATGAGGGCTGCGATGATGAGCCCTGAGATGATGCCGTAGGTAAAGATGGTACGTTTCATAAAATATTTGATTTAGGCTGCGAATGTAGCTGAGGGCGGGCGGTAGCCATTCATCCGAAAGGATGATTTTGCCGGTTTTGGGCTGGTTTTCCTACGAAAGTAGGAGGATTAGGGGATGATATTGAGGGCTCTGGCCTTCACCACGGCCTGAGTGCGGCGCGGTGCATCCAGCTTGAATAGAATATTTGACACATGTGTCTTCACAGTGGTGACGGAGACGAAGACCCTTTCGGCGATCTCCTGGTTGCTGAGACCTTCGGCCATGAGGAGGAGAATCTCGTGTTCTCTTTTACTTAGGCCTGCCTTTGTGGCATCTATGAGAGGTTCCTGTTCGAGTCTTGGAGGAATTGCAGGAGAGGGTGCAGGGGCGGCCTCGGGTTGCAGTATGATCTGCTTTGGGCGGGTTAGCTTGCGACCTGCGAGCACGCCGAGGGTCATGAACAGCACGGCGACAACCCCAGCATAGAGTTCGGTGGCGTGGCTGTGGATGACCAGCCGGTATTCAGAGAGGCGGAGCCCAAGGATGAGGAGACTCATCACAAGACCGTATAATATCAACTTCCCCTTCACCGCTGCAAGTTAAAGAAAATAGCGTGGTGGGTGGAGGGATTACATGCGTTGGAGTTCTTCTGCCTGCTGACGATCGGAACCTTTTCTTGAAGCCGTATTACCAAAAGTGTAGCTAAAGCCCAGTGTCAGGTGCTGTGTGGCGAACTGCGTAATGGAATGGGTCTCTACGGACTGCCATTCTATAGTAGGCCTGTAACGATAGATGCCAAAGGGATCGCTAGCGGAGAGTTTAACGACACCGGCGTCGCCCAGGACCTTCTTTGAAACGGAAGCTTCAGACCAGTGGCTCACATCGTTGCGGTCGGAGAGGCCCTGCAGGTCGCCGGAGTTGAAGATATAGAGTGTATCTATGCTCCAGCCTTTGTAGCTAAACTGGTTTGACAGCTGAATGCTGTGACCGTGGGAACTGGCGAGGTAGGTTTCGTCTTCCTGATATTCATTGAAGTACCAGGCGTATCGGACCGTATAAGTCCACCAGGGTCTAAGCTTCTTCACCCAGGTTGCTGTGAGATGCGCATGGTGCTTATCGGCATAGTTGTGTGGCTGATTATGGAGTGCGTTTGTAAACGGATCGTAAAAAGTGAGCTCGTTGATGGTGTTGAACACTTTGGCGTATGCGAGCTCAGTGAATACTGTGTTTTTGAAGCTGTGTTTGAACGTGACAAGATTTCTGAAAGAAGGAAGCAGATAGGGATTGCCTGAGCGATATTGGAACTCGGACACATAGAAGGCGAAGGGGTTCAGATTGTAGTAGGATGGTCGATGGACGCGTCGGCCGAGGCTAAGTTCCAACCTGTGTTTTTCGTCTGGTTTATAGGACAACAGACCTGTGGGGAAGAGGGACAGGAAACTACGGTCTATGGATTGGCTATTGACTTTTTGGTCGATATTAAGTCCGGTATGTTCGGCCCTGAGACCGAGCTGAAGATGCCAGCGATCGGAGAACTTCTTTGTAGCTGAGGCGTAGGCGGCGGTGATCATTTCATTGTATGAGTAACTATTGGTACGGGTGGTGTCAATCTGCCATAGGCCGCTATGATTAACGTAGAACCAGGAGTCGTTCAGATTTGTGATGTGGCTCGATTTGAGCCCGGCTTCCAGTGTGAAGTTTCCGGGAAGTGCCCCGGTGTAGTCAATCCGGACGACGGCGACCTCATTGGCAACAGGGAAGTTGCTGCGGAAGTTTAGGGCATCGGGTAACTCCTGAAGGTTTTCATCGAGATTGCGGGTAGTGAGCTGTTGATGATCCTGCTGGGAGCGGACAAGGTAGTCGGCGTCCAGGGAAAGTGAGTGATCTTTGGCAACCTCGTATCGGGTGGAAAGGCCAAGATTGAAGTTGCGACGAAGGAAACCACTCTTGTAATCTGAGCGGCTGAAAACTCTTTCAGTTGTAGTGTGATCGTCGATTATCAGGTCGGTATGGCCCGTTTCGCGGTTGGGGTGATAGATACCAAGGGCAGTAAGGGTGAGCCGGAGCTTTTCCTTGTGGGTGTAGCTACCTTTTAGTTGAAGGTTCAGGTCGCTGAAGGTTTCGTCTCTGGAGGTTTTCTGGAAGGCTGTTGTGGTGATGTGGTTGGTAGCTGGATCACGTGTGGTGCGTGTTTGTTGCTGGCGGAGGAAGCCGTTCGCTGCATAGAATCCGAGATTTGCCTCGAGCTGAAGGTTAGCTTTGGAATAGCTGATATTCCCAGAGTTGCTGGTTCGTGGCTTGTATCCCTGACCGGCTGCGAGATTCAGATTTCCCGCCAGACCTTTTTCTCTTTGTTGCCTGGTTTTGATATTGATGATGCCGGCGTTACCTTCTGCATCATAACGAGCGGGCGGCTGATCCATGAGCACAAGTTCTGCGACCTTGTCGGCGGGGAGGCTTCGGAGGTAGTTGACAAGATCATCGCCGGAGAGGTAGGTTTGCTTGTCGTCTATCATGACGAGGACGCCACGGCCATTCATGGATATGTTGCCGGAACCGTCGACAGTGACACCGGGTGCTTTGCGGAGCAGGTCGAGGAGGGAGGTGCCGGCGGGGATGGTTTTGTCGTTGAAAGCTACTATGAGTTTGCCGGGTTCGGAGCGGAGCGTGGGGAGATCGCTTTTGACGACCACCTCCTGGAGGGTGGTGGCATAGGGGGTAAGGGAGATAGCCCTCGGGGCGTTAGTGGAGACTGTGTCGACGAAAGGTTTGTAGCCATGGGCGTGGATGCTGAGCAGGTAGGTGCCTGGTTGGTGGTGGGAGAAGAGGAATTCCCCTTGTTCGCCTGTGAGGGTGCTGGCGATCCAGGAGGAATCGGTGGGGGTGAGCAGGCTTACCGTGGCAGCGACTATGGGTTGTTGCTGCTGGTCGGTGACGGTGCCGGAAATGCGGGTATCCTGGGCGATGAGCCGGGCGAGGGGGCATGCCAGGAGCAGAAGAAGCATTAGAACTGGTCGCATAGAAAATGTTTTTTCTTTAATTGATCAGGTTATTGGCGGAGGTTCCGTGGTGATGTGGGGAGGCCATTGTCAGGCCTTTTACAGGCCTTTTACGCGCCTTTTACGCACCTTTTACTCCTCACAAATATTACGATTATTTTTCTGGAAAACCTGTGCTTTCCTGAAATAGACTTTGGGCTGAGGAAGTTCGTTGGCCAGTTTAGAAATCTTTAACGAAGAGTTGCGGGTCGGGGGCTGGTGGGTGCCTGCCATTCCTGGCGGAGGATGCCGGTGATTACGAGGTCTTCGAGCTGACCGTGGCGGAGGTAGCTTTGGCGCAGGACACCTTCGACTTTTGCGCCGAGGCGGTTGGCGAGTTTAGCGCTTTTGGAGTTGGAAGGGACGAAATGGATTTCGACTTTGTTGAGTGCGAGCCTGTTGAAGAGGAAGGAGATGAAATGGGTGAGGCAGAGGTGCATGAGGCCCTTGCCTTCTTCCTCTTTGCTGATCCAGTAACCGATGTGTCCTTTTTTGATCTGGTGGTTCCAGGACTGGAGTCCGATGCCGCCTATGATTTCCTTGCCCCGGAAGATGGCCAGGTTTATTGCTTCCTGTGCGCATTGCTGGATGATGGCGTCTTCGATAAACTGAAGGGAGTCATCGGGAGAGATGGTTCCATCGACCCAATTGAGCCAGGGGCGCAGGTGTGCGCGGTTTTTGTCGACAGCGCGAAAAAGTGCCGGGGCATGTTCTGACCTCAGATTGTGAAGAAACACTTCATCATTTACCGGAATGGTGATCACGGCTTAGTGTTTGAAGTGGCGAATGCCCGTCATGACGAGGGCGAGGCCATTTTCCTTACAGTAATTGATGGTGTCATTGTCTCTGACTGAGCCGCCGGGCTGGATGATAGCGGTGATACCAGCTTCGTGGGCCATGCGTGCACAATCGTCGAAGGGGAAGAAAGCATCGGAGGCGAGGACGGCGCCTTCGAGGGAAAAATCGAATTGCTTTGCCTTTTCTATGGCCTGGCGGAGGGCGTCGATGCGGCTGGTTTGACCGCAGCCCTTGCCGATAAGCTTTTGCCCTTTGACCAGGGCGATGGCGTTAGACTTGAGGTGTTTGCAGACGATGTTGGCGAAGACCAGGTCATTTTTCTCCTGTTCGGAGCAGGGGCGGGCGCCGGCTTCTGTCCAGGAATCGAAGTTGGAGGTATCTGATTTTTGGACCAGGACACCATTGAGTATGCGTTTGAACTCGCGGCTGGGATAGAAAGGAGCTTTCTGTTTGAGGACAATGCGGTTCTTTTTGCTTTTGAGGGTATTGAGCGCTGCGGCTTCGAAATCTGGTGCGATGAGAATTTCGAAGAAGAGCTCACTTATTTTGCCGGCTACCTCTGCGGTGACGGTTTGGTTGGTTACGAGGACGCCGCCGAAGGCACTTTCGGGATCGCCGGAGAGGGCATTTGTCCAGGCATTGGAGACATTATCGGCTACTGCCACGCCGCAGACGTTGGTGTGTTTGATGATGGCGAATGCTGGTTCTGTGAATTCATGGATGATCTGGCAGGCTGCGTCTACGTCTACGAGATTGTTGTAGGAGAGTTCTTTTCCGTTGAGTTTCTCAAACAGTTCCTCGAGGTCGCCGTAGAAAGCCGCAGGCTGGTGGGGGTTTTCGCCGTAGCGCAGGGATTGTTTGTTGCCGACTGAATGCTGGAATGAGGGGGCATCTTCCCGGAGGAAGTAATTGACGATTGCTACGTCGTAGTGGGCGACGATTTCGAAGGCGCGGGCAGCGAACATTCTTCTTTGTTCGATGTTGGTCGTGCCCTGCTGGTCTGTTATGATTTGCAGGAGTGATTCGTAGTCGGAGCGGGAGGCAACGACGGCGACATCTTTATGATTTTTGGCGGCCGCGCGGATCATGGATGGGCCACCGATGTCAATTTTCTCGATGATTGCTTTCTCATCGGAAGTGTTTTTTACGGTTTCTTCGAAGGGGTAGAGGTCCACAATGACCAGGTCGAAGAAGGGGATTTCGTATTCTGCGACATGTTGCTGGTCTTCGGGGAAGTCGCGGCGGGCGAGGATGCCGCCGAAAACTTTTGGATGGAGTGTTTTGACACGGCCGCCGAGGATGGATGGGTAGCTGGTGACTGACTCGACGGAGATGCAGTTGATGCCGAGTCCTTCGATGAAGCTCTGGGTGCCGCCTGTGGAGTAGATCTTTACTCCGAGTTCACTGAGTTTGCGGACTATGGGTTCAAGGCCATCTTTATAGAACACGGAAATAAGTGCGGATTCGATCTTGCGGTTCATGAGCGGAAAGCTTTTTGGGAAACGGGGGCAAAGATACTAGGAATGTTTAGTTGTTAATGCGGGAATGTTGAGTTGTTGATGCGTGGTGTTTTTGAGGTGGGGGGGAAGAGTGGGTGGGACTGTTGAGTTGTTGATGCAGGAATGTTGAGTTGTTGATGCGTGGAGTTGTTGAGGTGTGGGGG
>JAFAAT010000158.1 GCA_023426425.1 Bacteroidota bacterium
CTCTATACACCAGGATATCCTCGATGATCTGATGTTTGTTGCGGAGCTTCTGAAGCACATCTTCACCTGTGGCATATTGTCCCGTCTTCGTCTTCTTAGCACTGTCCAGCTTCATCAGGTCAAACAATACTTCACCCAGCTGCTTGGGCGAACCAAGATTGAACTTCACGCCTGCGTGATTAAACACGCGATCTTCAGCGAGCTTAATATCGAATTCCAGCTGCTCACTGTATTCTTTCAGAAACTTTACATCGATACCCACTCCTTCGTACTCCATCTCCATCAACACCGGCACCAGGGGATTCTCTACTTTTTCCAGCACATTGCGTACCTCCTGCTTGTCGACTATAGGGTCGAAGGTCTGCTTCAGTTGAAGGGTTACATCCGCATCTTCTGCAGCATACTCTTTCACCAGCTCCAGGTCCACCTCACTCATGCTTTTCTGGTTCTTCCCTTTGCCGATCAATGTCTCAATGCTGATAGGCATATAATGAAGGTATTTTGCGCTCAGCACATCCATACTGCGCTTCCCTTCCGGCTCTATCACGTAATTGGCCAGCATCGTATCGTATAACTTCCCCCTCAGTTCAAAACCATAGCGCTTCAACATGGTCATGTCATACTTGAGATTCTGACCAATCCACTGCTTTGTAGTATCCTCAAACAATTCAGTGAAAAGCGCCAGCTTCGACTTTATACCTTCTTCATCCTTGGGCAGGGTTACATAATAAGCTTCACCCTTTTTCCAGCTAAAGCTCATCCCGATTAGCTCAGCAAGGTGCGCATCTATGTTGGTGGTTTCCGTATCGAAAGCAATCTCCGGCTGCGCTTTCATCTCAGCAACCAGACTAGCAATCTCCGCATCAGCCACCAGCAATTTATACTCGTGCGCTACCTGCTCAATTGTTTTCAGTTCTGCGGGCAGTGTTTCCTCCACTACTTCAGCCGGTCTTTCCACTACCGATGCCAGCTGTGCCCCATTGTTAGTAGCACCCTGGCGCAGTGGATTGCCAAAGAGATCCGTTGGCACAGCCGCAGTAGTTACCACACCTCCTGTTTCCTCTCCCAGGATGCGTTTGCCCAGAGCTTTGAACTCAAGCTCATTGAAAATCTCCTTCAGCGCCTCGCGGTTCCAGTCCTTCACCCTGAACTGCTCTTCATGGAAGTTGATAGGCACGTTAGTAATGATGGTCGCCAGCTTCTTACTCATGATAGCATTCTCTCTGCCATTGATGATCTTCTGTCCTAACGCGCCTTTGATATTCTCTGCGTTCGCAAGTACATTGTCCAGGGTTTCATATTCAGCCAGCAGTTTGGCTGCAGTCTTTTCACCCACCCCCGGTATGCCTGGTATATTGTCTACAGCATCACCCATGAGGCCCAGCATGTCAATCACCTGGCTCACAGATTTGATATTCCATTTGGCGCAAACTTCTTTGGGTCCCATGATCTCTACACCGCCGCCCTGGTAAGAAGGCTTGTAGATAAAAATATTGTCTCTTACAATCTGCCCATAATCCTTATCCGGCGTGACCATATAAACGGTATACCCCAGGTCAGCTGCTTCCAGAGCCAGTGTGCCTATCACATCATCTGCTTCAAAGCCATCCTTTTCAAGGCAGGGTAAGTTAAATGCTCTGATGAGCCTCTTGATATCAGGAATAGCGGCTGAAAGATCTTCTGGTGCATCCTGTCTGTTGGCTTTATAATCGATAAAATCTGTATGTCTCTCCGTGGCCGCCTCCGTATCGAAAACCACCGCAAGGTGCGTAGGCTTCTCTTTATTGATAAGATCCAATAGAGTGGTTGTAAACCCGAACTGGGCATTGGTATTTCTTCCCTTGCTGGTGATCCTGGGATTGCGGATCAGCGCATAGTAAGCCCTGTATATCAAGGCTAAAGCATCAAGTAAGAACAGCTTTTTTTCCGGCATCTGGCGAAGTTAAGAATTGGCCGGAGATTGCGCTTCACGCACTAAACACCGCGCTGCAAGAGTGGCAGGCGGATGAAAAAAGTCGTTCCGCTACCTGCAACAGTCTCAAACCAGATCTTGCCTTTCCAGAACTCAATAATCTTTTTTGTCATGGCCAGCCCAAGCCCCGTACCCGAGCCTTTGGTGGTAAAGTATGGACTGAATATCCGCTCCAGAACTTCTTCCGGTATTCCTGTTCCGTTGTCTTTAAAGCTGATCATCGCGGAACCCTCTTCCCTCCATAGGCTCACCTGGACAAGCCCCTGTCGTTCCTCTGGTATTGCTTCAATCGCATTCTTAAGCAGGTTGGTAAACACCCTTAAGAGCTGACTCTTGTCAGCACTCACATGCATGGCTTCATCAGTCCCCATAAATACAACCTTCACCTGCTGTTCATTCAGGTACAGCTCCACAGCTTTGTGCAACAGCTCATTCAACTCAATCATTTCAGACCTTGCCTCCGGCATCTTTGCAAAATCAGAAAAAGCCGATGCTATATGAGTCAGGTTGTCTATCTGCTCAATCAGTGATTCCGACACGTTAGCAGTAAGTTCTCTTAACTGTGGATGATTGTTCCTTAATGCCTGCTGCAGATACTGGATGTTCAGCTTCATCGGTGTAAGCGGATTCTTGATCTCATGCGCCACTTGTTGGGCCATCTCTCTCCAGGCCGATTCTCTTTCCGTCTGTGCCAGCAATGCTGCATTCTCTTCCAGCTTTCGCACCAGCTTGTTGTATTCGCGGACAAGCACGCCTATTTCATCATCATAGGGCCATTCGAGCAACTCATTCTTGCCATGCAGGCTAAATTGCTCAAACCTGCCAATGATCACATGTAGTGCCCGCGTAAGCCAATCGGTAATAAATACCGCCAGTACACTGGACAGCAGAAATATCAATGCATACAGGTTGATCAATGCCACCAGGATATTTGATATCTGGTAGTTTAGCTCGCGCTCTGATGCAAAGAATGGAATGTTGATATAGCCTATAGTCTGACCAGTTTCACTTCGCACAGGCGTATATCCCGACAGGTAATCCAGCTGTCCGATCTGCTCTTCCTGTATCAGGCGCGGGCTGTTCTGTGCTGCAAGTGCATAGTAGGCAGTAGGCTCCATAATCCTGGCTAGTATCGATTTGTTATAAATGGCCTCTTGCGAAGTACTGGTCAACGATCCATACGTGTCATAGATGTTTATGTCAATACTCTGGCTGGACGCCAGGTTGCTGACCCAGTACTTAAAATTAGGTCGCTCAGTCTCCTGCCTGAAGAAGAATGGATCCTGCCTCACACCCTCATTCTTCAAATATTGTTGCAGCGACCGTTCCACTACCTGCATGCCGGACTGTATTCTTGCCCGGTTCGTTTGTTCATACCTGGCCACAAAGAACCAGATAGTCACTGCACCAATTACCGAAAACGAAATCAATACAACACCTAGCATCGATAGGTGTATACGGCGCCTTAGTGTAAGATGAAACAGCGGCTCCGCTTCTGGCCTGCGAAGCAAATAGTAGAAATAAACCCTGAAAATGAAAGTTAGAATTGCGAAGAGGATCAGCATTCCCAGCAAATAGGAACCCAAAGTCACCAACCGGAGTACAGGATTATAAGGTTCAACAATAGTGACGATCGTCTCAGGGTTCACCTGGTAGTAGCGAATGATATAATCATCCGAGGTAATCTTCCTGAAGCCATCTGCATCAATTGTATCCGCAATATAAACCGGGAATGGATAGTCATAGGTCTGGCTCACAAGTTTCCTGTCTTGGTACACAGCATAGCTAAATTCCCGGCCCGGTGTCAGTTCGTCCTGCTGCCCCGGCTCCAGTAGTTCAGGATATACTGAGGCATTTAGCGAACGCTTTAGGTTCATATCAAGAACCACATAACCTTTCAGCTCCCCTGTGTCTTTTTCTACAGGTATGACCGCCATGTAGTAGTGCGCATCAGATGCCGCTTCAAGGTAGAAGAGGTGATCGCCGACGCTTTTTCCCGTTGCAGCAATCGACCGGAGTGCTGCCAGTTGTGACGTATCCGGATTAAACAGCTCCTGTCCCTCTGCGTCGAACAGGTAAATCTGGGGCAGGTATTTGTTCAAAGGACCTTGCAGATAAACAGTTGACAGGTGCCTGTCGATCAGTGGCCTCGTATCCAGCAATGGGGTATCCAGGTAAGCCTGCAGCAT
>JAFAAT010000160.1 GCA_023426425.1 Bacteroidota bacterium
CCTTCCATCTGGCGGGTGCCCATACCAGTTTCCGCGCAGCATCAAACGGGTATATCGTCTTCGGTTCAGGCAACTATAAGGCCTCATATCCTCTAAGCGACTCGGTCTACACTGCTGTGATCGCCCCAATGGCGATAGACCTTTTGGGGAATTTTACCACCACAGGAACAACAACTGCTGGCACAAACCTGATCACCAATGTGGTCTCTACAACACCAGCAAAGATCGGTGCGCCGATCACCGGAAACGGCATTCCTGCAAACACCACCATCACCGCAGTATCAGGAAACACCCTCACGATTTCAAACAATGCGACGAGTAGCCACACCGGAACAAACCTTACCTTTTGTTCAGGTGAAATAAGAGTAGAGGTAACAGGTGTCGCCCCTAACCGTACCGTCATTATCCAATATAGCAATATGTCCTGGTTCGGCATCTGGCCTTTCGCATCGGGAGTAAACTCTCTTGTAAATTTTCAGATCCACCTTTCTGAGGGAGGGGGTGTTGCCGACAGTCAGACAATTTCCGTGGTCTACGGCCCCTCTCAGTACACTCAACCAGGTGCCGGAAGTGTACAGGTTGGATTGCGTGGACTCGGACCTTCCGACTTCAACAACAGAACTTCCGCTACCGGATGGACCAGTACCTCTGCAGGCACTTATAACGGTGCCTCAGTCACGTGGTCAGCCACCGCTACGCCTGTCTCTGGTCTCACTTTCACATGGAATCCCACGACGCCCTGTGTAGCTCCCCTGGGAGCACCATCCGGGTTGGTATTGAGCAATTCCGCTACCAGTATTTCCTGCTCTTTCACGGCTGCAACTCCGGCTGCCGATAAATACCTTGTAATCAGAAGCATCTCGCCCACGCTGACTGCACAACCTGCAGATGGTGTATATTATACTGCAGGCAGTTCATTCGGCGGCGGAACTGTGCTGGGCCAGGGAACTGCTACTTCCTATCTCAGCGTTAGTTTGTTCCCCTTGACTACTTACTACTACTTCGTGTATGCCTGCAACGACCAGTGCGCAGGTGGTCCAGTATATAACCTTATAAATCCGCTAACCGGCTCCATTTCAACGAATGGTCCGACAGCCTACACCTGGAATCTCAACAGCGGATCCGGTGACGCCGCGATAGCCACCAACTGGACGCCTCCCCGTAGCATGCCTGACCCCACAGACACACTATACTTTAGCAACGGCGGACTAACAACTGTTACTAATCTGCTAGCCGATACCGTCTCAAAAATCGCGGTGCTCAACGGCACACAGCTGACACTCGAATCCGGGGGGTCAGACACGATAATAATACGAAGGAACCTCACCATCGACAGCACTAGCAGCCTGAACCTCACGGGCAGCAGTAATCTGGCTATTACATTTGCCTTCCCTGATGCGCCACAGACTGCAACGATTGACGGTAGTCTGGAGCTGGGCGGAAGCGGATCATTCACCTATTTCAGTGATAACTGCACTACCAACATTTCCGGTTCCGTAATTATCGGTGATAATGCTGTAGTCACCGGCCTACCTTCGAATCTGAGCTTTGGACAGGGCAGCAACCTGTATTATGCGAGAGATGGGGGAAGCATTCCTCAGGCTGTGTATGATCCCACCTCAACCGTTCATGTAACTGGAGTTATAAACACGGCACCAACTCTCCCAGGCTATCATGCCGGCAACCTGATTTGGAACAGTCCCGGCCAAACGGCAACTGCTCTTTCTCTCGGATATCTAAACACATTGGGTGGTGATTTCGAACTTGTCAGTTCTGGATCAGGTTCGATAAGCTTTTATGTCTTTGCTCCAAATGTTGCTATCAATGGCCTCACGAAAATTTCAGGAGGTACTCTGGAGCTCCTGCAAAGCACACTCAGTTGCAATAATGGACTTACTATGACTGGTGGCGTTCTGAACAGTATGACACAGGCAACCATCAATATAGATGGTGACTTCATTCAATCTGGAGGGACAATAACAAGTGCAGGCAACATGGCTGATGCACTGGTTCTAAACACTACTGGCAACTTCAGCCAGACGGGTGGCAGCATCACACAAACCGGCACAGGCTCCACTAAGATTGTCTTCTCAGGAAATAGTCCCCGGCAGCTCTACCTTGCCGGTACCAATTCTGGTACTATCGATTACTACCATGCAAACGTTGCCGGACTACAACTAAATACAAATCTGGTTCTGAACAACAATGCCACACTGACCATCGGCATTCCCGGATCGACTCCATTCTCTGGCTCAGGAACAGTGGTCTACACTGGGACAAATACCACATTGGCCTACGCCACAGGAGATGGTACGCAAACAGCTTCCACGAAAGAATGGCCACTTACCGGGGGGCCAGCCAACGTAATTATTAATAATTCCTCTGCCTCGCCTGGAAATAGAGTGAATCTGTACAATGACCGAACCATAAGCGGCACGCTGACTTTCACAGCGGGTAAGCTTCATATGCAGGGCAATACACTGGCGCTCGACGCTGGTGCCACCATTGTCGGCGCCGCGCAGAATACGGGTTGGATAGTAGGCAGATTACAAAAGCCAGTTGTGACTGGCAGCATTGACAAGGCGTTTGAAATCGGTGACAGTACTTACTACACGCCAATTGAGATAAGTGGTGGTACAGGTACGGTGACTACAGGGGGTGATATAACTGTGGAGACAATCTCCGGAGATCATCCTGCCGTAGGCTATGCCAGCTTGAATCCTGCGCTGAGTGTCAATCGCTATTACTCAGTACAGAGTATGAATGGAGCTGCATTCTCACCAGGCTCAATGACCACGACCTTTAACTGGAATGCTGCCGACGTTGATGCCGCAGCCAATCCTGCAGTGTTTGCAGTCGCCCGCCATACTGGTGGTAACACCTGGCAAAGCCTGACCGCTACAGGAATGGCTTCTACATCAATTCAGGTAACAGGACTCTCCGATTTGAACGGAGATTACCAGGTAGCAGAATTCTTGCAGGTTCCGCTTGGCATCACACTCCTGACTTTCGACGGGCAGCGATCAGGCTCAACCAACAGGCTGACCTGGTCCACTACTGCTGAAGAAAAAGGTGACGCGTTTGAACTGGAGAGAAGTGAAGACGGTAATAGTTATAGAGTGATTGAAGTCGTAACTGCAAACGGTCAGCCATCTCACTATACCTATTTAGATCAATACCCTGTGGGTGGCACTAACTATTACCGTCTCAAGACTATTGCCGCCACTGGTAAGATTGCCTATTCAAAGATCGTGTTGCTCCGAAGTGATGTAACTAAAGCGCGTGTCAACGTATATCCCAACCCTATGCAGCAAAACCTTTCCGTAGTTCTTTCCATGGAACCACAAAACGGCAAGGTTCACATTGTGGATCTAACTGGTAAACCATTACGAGAAATCACTATAAACAGTCTGCAGACCAACATTGACGTAGCTGATCTTATTCCTGGTGCTTACCTGGTTCGCTATTCGGATGATGGTTTACAACAAACCTTTAAGGTGACAAAACAATAGCATCGCAAGCTGACGCCGAAATGATCGAAGCGGGTAGAGTGCAAAGTCTGTTGGACTTTGCACTCTACTATCAGCCGGACAGGCATAAAATCAAACTTTTAAGCATCCGGTATTTCCGGTTCCACCAGCTTCGCCAACTTTTCCAGCGACTCCTGCCAGCCCAGGTAACACATGTCAGCAGGGATTGCTGACGGGATGTTCTCCTGCAGAATCTTGATCTCTGTACCTACAATACTCTTCTTCAGCCAAACCGTGGTAGTCATTTCTCCAGGCAGGTTCGGGTCGTCAAACTTGTCACTGTACTTCAAGAGTTCATTGGGCTTAATCTCCAGGTAGTTGCCTCCAAAAGAGTGACCGTTGCCGGTCGTGAAATTGGTAAACGACATCCTGAACGAGCCGCCGACTTCTACATTCATTTCATGGACTGTGCAGAGGAAACCATAAGGCGGCAGCCACGCAGCAATTGCCAGGGCTTCGGTAAATGCACGAAATACTTTCTCAGGTGATGCTTTCAGCACACGATGTAAGGAAACATTATTCTCTGACATAAAATTGTGTTAGTTCCCTACTCTGTCTGGCTTTTCGGCTCCGCCCGTTTTTCTAAATGGTAGCTGCTCGATTGTTCCATTCTCCGTCAACAGCACAAAGATGATTGTTTAATATTGCATCAAAAGTGTGTAAACACGCCAACAAGTAGGTCGATTGCGGCGAGTTGCGCTCTTACTCACCACTTACACAGAAGCGAGAGATATCCCTTCTTAAACCAAAGCCTTGAGCGGTTTTGGATTAAATCTCGGATTTATTTGGAAGTTAACATATCAGCATTGAGATTCATAGACTGGTATTCACCGCTTCTGTTAGCCACCCCTCTACAAATAAATTTATGATGCGTTCACTATTTCTAGAGCTACCGCTGGTCGGCACCTTCAGAAGTGTACCAAACCTCACCACTAAACTAAACTGGAATGAAACAGGGGGTAATCCTATGACGCAGGTACCGCGTCCCATGAAGTCAACCCCTATGTTTTGCAGCAGTCTTGATCATTTCTTGTAGAACCTCGATGTTCACATCTGAAAGCCTGTTGATGTAAAGGCAGCCTACACCAGTTTTGTGCTTACCCAGCCTTTCAAGTGCATCTGCGTGCTCTTCAATTCCAATACTGATGTACAATGAGAGGTTGGCCTTCCGCGGTGAGAAGCCAATCTTCAGCCAATCGACCTCACGTCCGGTCGTAGGGCTTCTGTATCTTTTGTTACCAAACCCAATAATGGAACTTCCCCAAAGTACAGGTTCCTCACCTGTAGCCTTTTTCATCATCTCCATTATTACAAAAGCGTCCTCGCGCTTCTGTTCGTCGGGTACTGAATTGATGAATTCCTCTACACTCGAGCCACTGGGTTTGGTCTTGATTTCGGCAAGCTTTGATTTCTTTTCCGCCATTCTACAGTCCTTTAGCAGCTATTCTACAAAATACCCAAAATAGAGATGATAACAAAACACCGACAACCGCCTCATATCCTTCGAAAGACAACTTTGAATGGATGGGCATTTAAACTATATTTACTTTCAATTGATCTGCCATGAACAACATCAAATGTCTACTCGCCGCCTGTTGTGCTCTTGGTTTCATAGCAGCCTGTGAAAAAAAAGAAAACAACGACGAACCATCGGCAAAGAAACAACTGATTTCAGCAGGAAAGTGGCAGATGATCGCTGGTACTGCAAGTACAACCTACCAGGGAAAAGACACCACCATTGATACTTTCACTCCGATGGAAGAGTGCGAGAAGGATGATTTCATCATTTTCGGCATCAATGGCATGGCCACTCAGGATGAAAATCAAAACAAATGTCCACATGATCAGCAACAGGAATCTTGCCCCTGGTATTTTGTAGACGGTGAATCCAGACTCGCACTGATAGATAGCAACCCAGATACATTTGATGTGGTGGAGTTAACTTCGTCACAACTCATCATGGAATTGACGAGGCCAAACTCTTCAGGAATTCCGGTAGTATCGAGACATACCTACAAAAACATCAATTAGTCTCCTATCCAGTCAAACCTAGCCTTGAAACACAGCTCTCTGGGGAATTCCTTAGTTGTAGTCGAAAGCCATTGAATTCGCAGGCTGCGGATGGCGTTCCATCAGCTCCAACTCTTCCAATGCTTTTTGGTGGATCGTCTTATAGGTTTCATGCATCTGGAACATCATCACGGAATAAAAAAATGCTTTATCCAGCATCTTACGATTCTTCGTTATGCTCCACCCTATCATCTTCCAAAACCACTTTCTGTCAGTATCCAACACCCCCAGCTTGAACATTATTGTGAGCGCAACTCGGATGTGTTTAATTGTGATTCGCTCCTTAACCTTGATTGTATTCTTGGGAAAGCTGTAGGTACTAAAAAAGTTCATGATCCGCTCGTACGACGCAGCTGGAGTGTAGATATTGTCAATCAACTCGATAAAACCGCGGTATAGTGTTGCCGCATCCATCACTGGTATGAGGTTCGTATCACCTTCCGAAAACGCAAATGGTTTCGATAGCCTCCCTTCGGCCTTCATGCGCCTGTAAAGGTCCGTTCCCGGTGGAGCCTTCAAAATATTGACGATAGGAAGGGGTATGCCACTCTCCTGGATGAACTGAATTTGCCTGCGGAAGATCGTTTCGTTATCAGTATCAAAGCCTACTATAAAACCTCCTGAAATGATAAAGCCTTTGCTGTGGATTTCGTGAATAGTCGTAAGCAAATTCTTTTTAAGATTCTGCGTTTTGTGTGAAACCTTCAAACTTTCCTCGGAAGGGGTTTCGATGCCTATGAAAATATGTCTGAAACCTGCATCAATTAGCATCTGCATCAGCTCCTGGTCATCAGCAAGGTTCACAGTCAACTGGGTCGCAAAAAAGAACTGAGGCTGCGTGGCTTTTCTCCATTCGATAAGCGCAGGCAGAAGGTCAGATTTTAGGATACGCTTGTTTCCTATCAGGTTGTCATCTGCAAACAGCACCAGTTGAGCATCTCCGCTTTTGCTGATTTCATTCAGCTCTTCAATTATCTGATCTGGAGTCTTGGTCCTCGGCCGCCTTCCCAGCAGAGCCGTTACGTCACAAAAATCGCACATATACGGGCA
>JAFAAT010000218.1 GCA_023426425.1 Bacteroidota bacterium
GCTTCTACAAGCTGCGGATCTCCATGACTGATGAAATAGAGAAAAGGACTAGGCGCTCCAAACTCTTCACCCATAAACATCATCGGCAAGTAAGGACCCACCAATACCGCTCCAGCCATGAGTTTCTGCATTTCGAAGCTTACGAGCTGACTGGTTCGCTCACCCAGCATGCGGTTACCCACCTGGTCATGATTTTGAGAAAAGACAACGAACTGTTGTCCCTTGTTCTCAGTCTTCACTCCGAATTTCTTGTTCCGGTGGGGTGAGTACTGCCCGTCATAGACATAGGCGTCCTTGTAGGCTTTTGCAAGATGTGCGATGCCTTCAAAGTCTGCATAATAGCCGGTTGGCTCCTCTCCGGCAGTGACACGGAGTGAATGGTGAAATTCATCGATCCACTGCGCGTCCATTCCAAAGCCGCCCTCTTCCTTGCTGTTGATGAACCTTGTATCGTTCAGATCGCATTCTACGATCAGGTAATGTTTTCTGCCTGTAGTTTCCATCAACTGGTCTACATACTCTCTGATCTCCCGGAGGATGTGGATGGGACTGAAATCTTTTATTGCATGAACTGCGTCCATGCGCAATGCATCGATATGGAAGTCTCTGAACCACATCAGCACATTCTCGATAAAATAATGACGGACACCGTCACACCAGGCATCATCAAAATTGATGGCCTTGCCCCAGGGCGTGCCGTATTTATCAGTGAAGTAGGGCCCAAACTCATTCAGGTAGTTACCTTCCGGACCCAAGTGATTATAAACCACATCCAGGATCACAGCAATACCTTTCGCATGGCAGGCATCTACCAGCCGCTGAAGTGCTCTCGGACCTCCATAGGAGTTTTGCACTGCAAATGGAAATACGCCATCATAGCCCCAGTTGCGGTTGCCAGGGAACTGTGCAACCGGCATTATCTCGATAGCAGTAACACCAAGTTCAACGAGATAATCGAGCCGCTCTTCTACACCTTTGAAATCGCTGCTCGCAGAGAAGGTCCCTGTATGCAGCTCATAGATTATGTAGTCTTTCAGCTCCGGGTTCTTCCATCCTGCATCGTTCCAGGAATAGTCATGCAGATCTACTGCCTCGGAACTTCCATGTACGCCCTCCGGCTGATATAGTGATGCCGGGTCGGGAAGTTCTGGCTTCTCGTCTATCTTAAATTTATAGGCATCACCAGGCTTTACCCGATCAGTAGTAGTATTCCAATAACCATACTCATCTTTGCTTAGGGGTATCGACTCTTCGCTTACGATGATGCTCACGCGATTCGCTGGTGGCGACCATACAGTCACCTGTGCCTGTTTCTCTTCGCCGAAGTCTACACCAATCGAACGTTTCTTTATGTTGATCTGCATGAACTTCTATTTGTTTGGGTGTTGTAGCACTACTACCGAGCGGCTGTTCACCCGTATTGTTTCCTCAGCTTTAAAATGTTCCATCTCTTCAACTTTACCGAGATGAGTGTCAAGTACCTTTACCCAGTTGTTGCCATATTTGGCGGGCGGCAACTTGTAATCAATCGAACCGTAATGGGCATTGAAGATTACGTAGAAAGAATCGTCAATCACGGGGCCTCCTTTTGGATCAACATAGTGAATGCCATGACCGTTAAGGAAAACTGCAAGTGACTTTGCAAAATGATAATTCCAATGTTCCTCAGACATTTCTTCTCCTTCCGGCAGAAACCATGCGATGTCTTCCACGCCTGTGCCTCTAATCCTCTGACCCTGGAACCACCTCTTTTTGCAGAATACGGGGTGGCTATTACTAAACCGGATCAGCTTCTGTGTAAACTCCAGAAGGGTCTTATCTGCTTTCTCCCAGTTGATCCAGGAGACTTCGTTATCCTGGCAGTAAGCATTGTTGTTGCCCCCCTGCGTGCGGCCAATCTCATCTCCTGCAAGAAGCATCGGCACTCCCTGCGAAAGAAAAAGTGTGGTCAGGAAATTTCGTTTTTGTTTATTCCGAAGCTTGTTGACGAGTTCGTCGTTTGTCTCTCCTTCCACACTGCAGTTCCAGGAACGGTTATGACTCTCACCATCGTTGTTGTCCTCACCATTAGCATCGTTGTGTTTTTCGTTGTAGGTTACCAGGTCATGGAGGGTGAATCCATCATGAGCGGTGATGAAGTTGATACTTGCTGTGGGGGTGCGATAGTCACCTTTGTACAGGTCTGAGCTACCAGTAAAGCGCTCGGCAAACTCACCCAGCATACTGTCCGCCCCGCGCCAGTAGTCGCGGATGCAATCGCGGTATTTACCATTCCATTCGCTCCAGCCCTGAGGGAAGTTTCCCACCTGATAACCACCTTCACCAATGTCCCAGGGTTCGGCTATTAGTTTCACCTGTGAGATTACGGGATCCTGGTAGATAATATCGAAAAATGAACCCAGCCTGTCGACTTCGTGAAGTTCTCTTGCAAGCGCGGATGCAAGATCAAAACGGAAACCGTCGACATGCATTTCAAGAATCCAGTACCGGAGGCTGTCCATAATCATCCGAAGTACATTCGGCAACATGGCATTGAGTGTGTTACCTGTACCGGTATAATCCATGTAAAACCGCTTCTCTTCAGTAAGGCGATAGTAGGAAGCATTATCAATACCGCGGAAGGAAAGTGTAGGGCCCATATGATTTCCTTCACCGGTGTGGTTGTAGACAACATCCAGAATAACCTCAATGCCCGCTTTATGGAGCTCCTTCACCATATTCTTAAACTCAATCACCTGTTCGCCCAGCATGCCGCTGCTGGAATAGCGCACATCGGGAGCGAAATAACCTATCGTGTTATAGCCCCAGTAATTTGAAAGTCCTTTCTCTTTAAGGTGGCGGTCGGTGATGAAATGGTGTACAGGAAGAAGCTCAATAGCGGTAACACCGAGTTCTTTGAGATAGTTGATGGTGACCGGATGAGCGAGCCCGGCATAAGTGCCACGGATCTCCTCCGGGATATCGGGATGAAGTTGCGTCATCCCTTTTACATGAGCTTCATAAATAACCGTCTGGTGAAGGGGAATGTTGGGGGGCTTGTCTCCCTCCCAGTCAAAATGTGGATCAATGACTACACATTTGGGGATGAAAGGCGCGCTGTCGGCTGTGCTGAAACTCAGATCCTCGTCGGGGTGACCGAGCTCATATCCAAAAAGGGAGTCGTGCCAGTCTATCGTTCCGGCAATAGCCTTGGCATTAGGGTCGATTAAAAGTTTGTGTGGATTGAAGCGGTGACCGTTCTGCGGATCGTAGGGACCGTGTACCCTGAAGCCGTAAAGCTGCCCGGGTTGAATGCCAGGAAGATAGATGTGCCAGATGTGTCCGGTTCGCTCGATCATCCGGACCCTTATGGACTCCTCTTCATCGTAGACGGTCTGAAAAAGACACAGTTCCACGCCTGTGGCATTTTCTGAATAAACTGAGAAATTGACTCCTTCTCCATCCCAGGTGGCGCCTAACGGAAAGGGGGTACCCGGATAGATTACTGTATCCATAGATTGCTGTCGAATAAAGTTTTAATAATTGTGCTAAAGACAAAAGGTTGAATTAGAGCAGATAATATTTATGCCAGCCTTTGGCGGCCCTTCCATACCGCCATGCGTTGCAATAAGTTGCCATGCGTGTGTGGAAATAAAGCTGGTATGAATTTTATCCCTTTCCATGAAATCTCCCGCCGTATGAATAAGCCACTAACACTAGAACAAGCACAAAAAATTTGCAATACCTACCAATTTTTGGAAGGTAAGCCTTACGACAAGGAATTCGCGAGCACTACCCCGATAACGGCCGTGCTTGTGGCGCCATTTGACGAAAAATCCCAGCAGGAGTTTATGGACGACTATGATATGCTCGGTTACACAGACTTGAAACCATATGATCCACAAAAAGGATATGATGTTATCGTAGTGGCCCGGTATGAACCCGACCAGGAGATTTGCCTGTGGATGGACGTGAGGTCATTTGTGAAAAAGAATATGAAACAGGTTGCAACCTACCACCAGCGACACCTCGTAAGAGAAGGTCATGTGGATGAAATGCCCGTATAGAAACATACAAGGAGTTAAGAAAGCGTCTCAGCAAAACCTGAGGCGCTTTTTTATTTATCTTTAGCGCTACATCCTCATTATATGTCCGATTCCGAACAACTTGTCGACCTAAGCTATGTGGAAGAACTGGCTGGCGGTCGCAAAGACTATATTCACCAGGTGCTGAGCATCTTTATGGGCAATACCGCACCTGGACTCGTTGAGCTTGCAACTCTGGTCAGGGAGGGATCAGACTGGGACGCAATATCTAAAAAAGCACATTTTCTGAAGTCGAGTTTGGGTATTGTGAAAGTAGAGGGTATGCACGAACGCATGCAGGAGATTGAAACCCTGGCTAAAGAGCAAAGAGACAAACCCGTGATAGACCGCCTGCTCGAAGAATCTGTGTCCACATTCGAAAAAGCCCGCCCTATCATCCTTACCCACCTGGAAGCCACCCGCGAACCATAAAACTGGTTGTTCTATCGAGATTGAGCCTTGCTACCCTGAGGGGAAAAGCCTGTCTGCGCCCAGCGCGCGTCCAGCTTTTGTCCTACCTGCGTCCTATAAAACCGCAGGAAAGAGCAAACTTTCCGTTGGATCCTAGTCTGGCGCCGCAAAATAAAACTAGCCTGAACTGTTTCATTTCCCCTCCCTATGCTACAGATTCAGACAAAAATGGCTGCGGATAGGGGTTTTACCGCCAATACGACCCCTCAACGCCTGCGCCATTTTTCCACATATTCCCGGTAAAAAAAACTGTTCTCAATTTCACTTGCCCCGCCTACATTCGCACTCCTCTAACGGAAACAAAACATGAAGGAATTTGCTGCAGGAGTCGGCGCAAAGCTCGGACTCATCGAACAAAACGTTGCCGCTGTATTGGAATTGCTGGAAGAAGGTGCAACAGTACCCTTCATCGCCCGCTATCGGAAAGACCGCACGGGTGCGCTGGACGAGGTGCAGATTCAGCAAATCCAGGATGAAGCGAAGTTTCAAAAGGAATTTTCCGAAAGAAAGAGCTTTATCTCCAAAACCATCACGGAGCAGGGCAAGATGACGGATGACTTGCAGGACAGGCTTGACAGGGCTACGACGCTTAATGAGTTGGAGGATATCTATCTACCTTTCAAACCTAAGAGAAAGACCAAAGCACAGGCAGCCAGGGAAAAGGGACTGGAACCACTGGCTATGCTCTTAATGGAGCAAAAGAATGTACAACCCCTTGAAGAGGCTGCAGCGTTCCTGAACGAGCAGGTGGCTACAGCAGAAGAAGCACTTCAAGGTGCGAGGGACATCATCGCAGAACTAGTGAACGAGGATGCGACAGCCAGGGCGAAGATGCGTCAGCTGTTTGAGACCCAGGCTACGGTGCAGAGCAAGGTACTGCCGGATATGGAGGAGAAGGGTGCCAAGTACAAAGACTATTTTGACTTTAGCGAGCCGGTCTCAAAGATACCTTCCCATCGAATACTGGCAGTGATGCGCGGCTTCATGGAAGGCGTGCTGCGCATGGTGATTGCACCGGGTGAAGATGAAGCACTGGCTATACTGGAGGCGCTGTTTGTGAAAGCAGATAACGAAGCAACAAACCAGGTGAAAAAAGCAGTGAAAGATGCGTATCGCCGTCTGCTTCAGCCAAGTCTGGAAAGCGAGTTCCGGATGGCATTGAAGACGAAGGCGGATGAAGAAGCAATCAATGTATTTGCAGAAAACCTAAGGCAGTTGCTGCTGTCTTCTCCGCTGGGAGGTAAGCGCATACTAGCGATCGACCCGGGCTATAGAACCGGCTGTAAGGTGGTGTGCCTGGATGAGAAAGGCGCACTGAAACAGACGGATTTGATTTACGTGCACGAGCAGAATTTCAGGCTGACAGATGCTGAGAGGAAGGTTAGGAGCCTGGTGCAGCAG